>PETJ01000021.1 GCA_002781125.1 Candidatus Nealsonbacteria bacterium CG01_land_8_20_14_3_00_12
TTAGAAAAATCGCTTCAAGATTCGAGAGAAAAATTGAGACAGTTACGTTTTGACCTATCAGCTGGCAAAGTAAAAAATGTTAGGGAAATTCGGAGGATAAAAAAAGAGATTGCCAGAATACTCACCTTATTAAAAGAAAAATCAACGTAAATCTATGCCCAAAAAACAATTAATAGGAGAGGTAGTATCAACTAAAATGCAAAAGACGGTGGTGGTTAAGGTAGAAAGATTAAAAGAACACCCCAAATATAAAAGGAGATTTAAGGTTTCGAAAAACTACAAAGCCCACGCAGAAACTGGAGAATGTCAGGTTGGCGATAAAGTTTTGATTGAAGAATGCCAACCAATTAGTAAAGAAAAGAGGTGGAGAGTGATAAAAAAACTATGATTCAACCAAGAACAATGCTAAAAGTAGTTGATAATACCGGAGCTAAAATTCTCCAATGTTTTAGAGCTTTGGGAGGTTCGAAGAGAAAATATGCTCAAATTGGCGATGTTATTGTGGGGACAGTCAAGGAGGCCGAACCCAGGAGGGCAGTCAAAAAACACGATGTGGTTAGAGCATTAATTGTTAGGCAGAGAAAAAACTTCCGTCGCTCAGATGGCACTTATATTCGATTCGATGACAATGCCTGTGTGATTTTGGAGGGAAAAACAAAGGAACCAAAAGGGGGAAGAGTTTTAGGACCCATGCCGCGGGAAATAAAAGAAAAGGGATTTGAAAAAATAGCGGCCTTAGCTGAAGAACTCATATGAAAATAAAGAAAGGCGACACAGTTTTAATAATTTCAGGTAAAGATAGGGGCAGAAAAGGCAAGATTTTAAAGGCCTTTCCGAAAGAAAGCAAAATTTTGGTTGAGGGAATTAATCTGAGAAAAAAACATCAAAGGCCAAGGAAAACGGGAGAAAAAGGCCAAATAGTTACCCTCCCTGCCCCAATTAATATTTCAAATACAAAATTGATTTGTCCAAAGTGTGGAAAGACGGCCAGGGTTGGCTACAAAATTGTCGAGAATAAAAAATACCGAATATGTAAAAAGTGTGGCCAAGAAATATAAAAATATGCTCCGTTTAAAAGAAAAATATAAAAAAGAAGTAATACCTCAGATGATGGAGAAATTTGGTTACAAAAATCCAATGGCTGTTCCGAAAATTGAAAAAGTGGTATTAAATACTAGCTTTGGAAGATTAATTTCTGGGAAAACTCCGGAAGAGCAGAAAAAAATTTATCAACCCATTTTAGAAGACTTAGCTTTAATTTGTGGTCAAAAGCCAATTCTAAAAGGAGCAAAAAAATCAATATCTACTTTCAAAATTCGCGAAGGTCTTCCAATCGGTGCAACTGTTACTTTGAGAAGAAAACGGAGCGCTGATTTTTTAGAAAGATTAATCCACATTGCCCTGCCCAGGTCTCGGGATTTTCGAGGGATCGACCCCAAATCTATTGATAAAAAAGGAAATTTAACTATCGGTATCAAAGAACACATCACCTTTCCCGAGATTTTACCTGAAAGAGCAAAAACCATTTTCGGCTTAGAAGTAACGGTGGTAACAAATGCAAAAAGCCGAGAGGAGGGAATAGAATTATTAAGGTTGTTGGGATTCCCCATCAAGTAGATAGTAGATATTAGATGATAGATGATAGATGATAGATGATGATTATCCAATATCCAAAATCTAAAATCTAAAGTATGACGACGAGAGCTCAAATAGCAAAATCGAAGAGAAAACCAAAATACAAAAGTCGAATCGTTCGGCGCTGTTTTAGATGCGGAAGAAAAAGAGGCTATATGAGAGATTTCGGTCTTTGCCGGATTTGTTTCCGGGAAATGGCAAATCAAGGATTAATACCGGGAGTTAAAAAGAGTAGTTGGTAAAAAATTATGACCGATCCAGCTTCTGACATGTTAATAGCAATAAAAAATGCCCAAGCTGTTTTAAAAGAAACAGTGGAGATTCCCTTTTCCAATTTAAAATATGAGATTGCTAAGATTTTAGAAAAAAATGGATTTATTGCTAAGGTTGAAAAGAAGGGTAAAAAAATGAAAAAACTGATCGAAATTACTTTAAAATACGATAATAAAAGGCCAGCTATTTCTGGTCTAAAAAAGATATCAAAACCTGGGCAGAGAATTTACAAAAAAGCTAAAGAATTGAAACCAGTGAAAGGAGGTTATGGAATAGCAATAATATCTACTTCCAAAGGTTTGATGACTAATAAAGAAGCCCGAAAACAGAAATTAGGAGGAGAAGTTTTATGCGAAATTTGGTGATTCGCTCGGCAAGCTGCCTCGAAGGACCGCAGAATTTCCCACCGAGAAATTCTGCTTAGTCCTCACTCGCTCCCGAGCACATAAAGCTTTATGTGCTCGGACCCTGGCCGCTCGCTCCGGATGTCCATCTCGGCACTTGCCTCGCTCTATTAATTCGTATATTCGTATAAATTCGTAATTCGCAGGGAATATTATGTCACGTGTAGGTAAAAAACCAATTTTAATACCGGAAGGTGTGGAAGTAAAAATAGAAGGACAGCAGATTAGTATTAAGGGGCCGAAAGGCGAATTATCAAGAGAAATTCGGCCCGAAATTAAGGTTGAAATTAAAGGTAAGGAAATCTTTGTTTCACCTCAAATACCAAGCTTTCGCAAAGCGAAAGCGAAGGTGGAGAAGAAGGAAACTTCTTCGATTGAAACGAAAAAAACTAAAGCCTTTTGGGGCACAACTCGAGCCCTTCTGGCAAATATGATCAAAGGAGTAAAGGAAGGGTACGAAAGGAAATTAGAAATAGAGGGATTGGGATTTAAGGCCTCGGTTGAGAGTGGGGCTCCCGAAAATCTAATCTTATATGTTGGTTTTTCTCATCCGGTTAAAATAAAAGCCCCAAAAGATATTAAATTTTTAGTAGAAAAAAATGTTATTACGGTTTCAGGGATTGATAAAGAATTGGTGGGTCAAATTGCTGCTAAAATAAGGAAAGTTAAGCCCCCAGAACCCTATAAGGGGAAAGGGATAAGATATTTGGGCGAGCAAATTCGAAGAAAAGTTGGGAAGAGAGTAGTAGCTGCCCCTAAGTAACCATATCCTGACACAATGAGAAGCAAAATAAAAAAAGAAGCTCGATACAGACGACACAAACGTGTTCGAATCAAAATATTTGGCACAAAAGAGAAACCCCGGCTTTGTGTTTTTAGGTCAACTAAACATATTTATGTTCAAATAATAGATGATGAGAAAGGGAAAACTTTAATAGCTGCGAGTGATTTGGAGTTAAAAAAGTCAAAAAAAGGCAAAATCACGGGTACCCACAAAGTGGGTGCAAAAGTTGATAAAGCTAAAGAAGTTGGAAAATTAATTGCCAAAAAAGCATTGGAAAAAAAAATTGAGAAAGTAATATTTGACAGGGGGGGATATCAATATCATGGAAGAGTAAAGGCATTAGCCGAGGGAGCGAGAGAAGGAGGCTTAAAATTTTAAATTGCAAATTGCAAATAGTCGAAGAGATAAATCTCTTCTTCACCTTCGTTTTTACTTCGTAAAAACTTGGTATATGATTGAAGAAAAAAAAGAAAAAACACTGGAAGAGAAACCGAGAGAGGAATTTGAGTCTAAGTTATTAGATTTGGCGAGGGTTGCTCATACCCGGGCTGGTGGAAAAAAATTGAGATTTCGGGCAGTGATAGTTACTGGCAATCGAGCCGGGAAAGTTGGAGTTGGAGTGGCCTCGGGTTTGGATGTTGCCCAGGCAGTGGAAAAGGCTACTTATCAGTCAAAGAGAAACATGATTGAAATTCCAATTGTTGGAGATACCATTCCCCATGAGGTTTACGCTAAATTTGGGGCAGCAGAAGTTATATTGAAGCCTCAAAGAAAGGGAAGAGGTCTGGTGGCTGGGGGAACAGTAAGAGTAATTTGTCAATCGGCAGGAATTAAAAACATTTCTTCAAAACTTTTGGGCAGGACTGGAAACAAATTAAATAATGCCAGAGCAACCATCAATGCCCTTAAAAAGCTAAAATATGCAACTACAACAACTTAAACCAATTCACAAATTTAAAAAAAGAAAAAGAGTTGGCCATGGTGGGAAGCGAGGTACTCATTCTGGTCGGGGGGTAAAAGGTCAAAGAGCTAGGGCTGGTCGAAGACTAAAACCGGTTATTCGAGAGTTGATAAAAAAATACCCAAAATTAAGGGGATACAGACAAAAGCTCAAAGCTCAAAGCTCAAAGCTCAAAACTGCAATTTTGAACTTAGAAGTCTTGGAAAAGAAATTTAATGCTGGCGAGAAAGTTACTCCTGAGATATTGCTTGAGAAAAGAATAATTCGTAAAATAAAAGGAAGAATCCCTCTGGTTAAGATTTTAGGGGAAGGGAAAATAACTAAATCTCTCACTATTGAGGGTTGCCAATGGTCTAAATCTGCTAAAGAGAAGATTGAGAAAGTAGGCGGCACTATTAAATAATATGTGGTACCAAAGAGTCATCCAAATATTTAAAATTCAAGACCTTAGAAACAAAATTCTATTTGTCCTGGGGATTTTTGCTGTTTTTCGAATAATGGCTAATATTCCCATCCCCGGGATTAATGCTGAAAATCTAAAAAATTTCTTCGATCAATTTCAAATGTTCGGTCTTTTAAATATGTTTACTGGCGGAGCCTTAGATAATCTTTCCATTGTGATGTTGGGATTAGGTCCTTATATTACTGCCGTTATTATTTTCCAATTATTGACAATGATTTTTCCTCAGCTTGAAAAAATGTATAAAGAAGAGGGCGAAGCCGGTCGACAGAAATTTAATCAATACTGCCGAATTGCTACGGTACCCTTAGCTGCCCTTCAAGGATATGGGATGTTAACTTTATTTCAGCGTCAAGGAGTAATTGGGGGTTTATCTCCGACCCTACTTTTCACTTCAATTTTAACTATAGCTGCCGGGGCCCTATTTTTAATGTGGCTGGGTGAGCTAATTTCAGAAAAAGGAATTGGCAATGGAGTTTCTCTTTTGATTTTCGCTGGAATTATTGCTGATTTCCCCAATAATATTCGTCAGATGTTAGTTACCTGGGATCCGGCCAGACTTCCTTCTTATTTACTCTTTTTCGCTATGGCTTTGCTGATTATTGCCGGAGTGGTTTTAATTAACGAAGCCAGAAGAAATATCCCAGTTTCCTATGCCAAAAGAGTAAGGGGAATGAAAATGTATGGCGGAGTTTCAACTTATTTACCTTTAAACGTTAATCCGGCTGGGGTAATTCCCATAATTTTTGCCCTATCAATTATGCTTTTTCCGAGTATGATTGCTAATTTTTTAGGTGGAGCAGGAGGAACAATTGGTTCAATTGCTCAAAGCATTGGAGCAGCTTTCCAAAACCCTTGGGTTCATGGAATTTTATATTTTCTTTTGGTTTGTCTTTTTACTTATTTTTACACTGCCGTTACTTTTGACCCAAAAGCTATAGCTACTAATTTACAGAAAATGGGTGGTTTTATTCCGGGAATTAGACCGGGAGAAAGCACGGCTAATTTTATGTATTACATTTTAAATCGCGTTTTACTCATTGGCGCTCTTTTTTTAGGAACAATTGCTGTTGCCCCTTCAATTGTTGGTGGGATTACCGGAGTAATGGTCTTTCAATTTTTAATTGGAGGAACTGCCTTGCTGATTGTGGTTAGCGTAGCTTTAGAAACCATGCGCCAAATTCGAGCCCAATTACAAATGCGAGAATATGAAAGTTTCTAGTGGACCCACTTTCTTTTTAAAAAAAGACTACTACCCGCCCTCCCATCCTCCCACTCGGTGGGCCCCTAGGTGTCCAACCGAGGTGCCTTATAGGAGGGTGGCGGGAGGGTCCCGGAGTCCAAAGAAAAAATATAAGGTTATCGCTCGCTCGGGACCTTATAACCCGTAGCTCGCGATATTTAAATGAAAAAAAGCCAAAATCCAAAAATTATTATTGTATTGGGGCCGCCGGGTTCGGGAAAGGCGACTCAGGCTGAGTTATTAGCCGAGACATTAAACCTTTATCATCTGGAAACAAGCGAGATTATTGAGAAAAATTTTGCAATTGCTAAGGAGGGTGATTTTGTAAAAATCGGTGGCAAAAGATATTTTATTTCAGAAGAAAAAAAATTAAGAGAAAAAGGAAAATGGATGAGCCCTCCCCTGATTGCCTTTTGGGTAAAAAATAAAATAAAAGCGCTATCTAAAGAAGGAAAGGGAATTGTATTCTCTGGCTCTCCAAAAACTCTTTATGAGGCAGAAGAAGTAACTCCTTTAATAAAAAAACTTTATGGAGTTTCAAATGTAACATTGATTTTAATAAAACAAAGACCGGAGGTTTCAATTTGGCGAAATAGTCGGAGAAAGATTTGTGAGTTGATGCGCCATTCAATTTTGTATACTAAAGAAACTGCTAAATTAAAACTTTGCCCCCTCGATGGTTCGAAATTAATACGTCGTGAAGATAGTAAGCCAGAAGTAATTAAATCTAAATTAAATGAATTTAAAGAAAGGACTCTTCCTGTTGTTGATTACTTAAAGGAGCAAGGAGTAAAAATTAAAGAAATCAATGGTGAACAATCAGTAGCCGATGTTTTTAAAGATATTTTTAAGGCGATTAGTCGATGAAGCTAAAGCTTCATCTTCGCCTTCGCTTGCTCAATGAAATATTTATTTCATTTCGACGTTCGAGAGATAAATATAAATTGAGCGAGAGATGAGATTTATCTCATCGAACTAATAAATTAAAGCTCGGTAGATGATTACTATTAAAACTCCTGAGGAAATTGAAATAATGGCTGAGGGTGGGAAAATCCTGGCAAAAATTATGAAAACCTTGGAGAAAAATGTGAAGCCAGGAATTACTACTAAAGAATTAGACAGGCTCGCCGAGAGCCTGATTTTAAAATCTGGAGGAAAATGTTCTTTTAAAGGATACGAAGGTTTTCCGGCTTGTCTCTGCACTTCAATTAACGAAGAAATTGTTCATGCTGTGCCTTCAAATCGTATTTTAAAAGAAGGGGATATAATTTCTCTGGACCTGGGAATTTTTTATAAAGGATATCATACTGATATGGCGATTACCTTACCCGTAGGGAAAATTTCTTTTGAAACCCCGAGGTTAATCCGGGTAACAAAAAAAGCTTTAAAAAGAGGAATTAAAAAAGTCCGGCCAGGAAACACAATTGGCGATATTGGAAATACTATTCAAAGATATGTCGAAAGCCAGGGATTTAATGTCGTCAGAGATCTTTGTGGCCACGGGATTGGCAAAGAAATTCACGAAGAACCTCAAATTTTAAATTTTGGAAAAAGAAAGTCGGGTCCAGAAATCAAAGAAGGGATGGTTCTTTGTTTGGAACCAATGGTCACTGTCGGCGATTGGAAACTAAAAAAAACCAAAGACAACTGTGGTTATGAAACCAAAGACGGCTCTCTATCTTGCCATTTTGAACACACAATTGCCGTGACAAAAGATGGAGCAAAGATTTTAACTCAGAGCACATAAAGCGTTATGTGCTCGACCAAGCATATAATTTTATTATGTGCTTTGGTGTGATAAAATGATTTAATATGCCCCGTAATACAACCCCGTACAAGTTGCCTTCGGCAACTGTATCGGGGCTCCGTCCTTTCGGACTCCGCTTCCTATTACTGGGCATAATAAATAATAATTAATCTGGAAGCGTAGCCCCGTATAATCCTTTAGGAGCTATACGGGGTTGATATACGGGGTATGTATCTTTCAGTTATCATCCCAGCTTATAATGAGGAAAGGAGGTTGCCAA
>PETJ01000014.1 GCA_002781125.1 Candidatus Nealsonbacteria bacterium CG01_land_8_20_14_3_00_12
CCAGAAGAACCATATAAAATTAAATTAATTTTTTCCTTTGGTAAATTTTTGATTGGAGTATATAAATCAATGTTTTCTCTTTCCGAAAGTTCCTCCAATTGATACCAGAAAAATCCTTGCCTTCCAACCTTATGAGAAGCATGAGCCCAGGGGAAAATCGTTCCTTCAGCTATTGATAAATTTGGGTTGGGAATGACTAATTTTGGATCAACTTCTAATTTTTCTCCCAAACCCTGACAAGAAGGACAGGCGCCAAAAGGAGAATTAAAAGAGAAAAGTCGGGGTTCTAACTCTGGTAAAGAAATCTCGCATTCCTCGCAGGCAAAATGCTCACTGAAAACTAAATCTGAAGATTTAGTTTTTGTATTTCGTATTTTGTATTTAGTATTTTGTATGAGAACGATCCCTTTTCCCAGCTTCAAAGCGGTTTCTAATGAATCAACTAATCTCGATTTATCTAAATCCTGGGTGGAGGGTGGGTTGGAGTCCAAAATCAGTCTATCAACCACCACTTCAATATTATGTTTTTTGTATCTAGCCAGCTTTAATTCCAGGGCTTCCTCGATTCTATAAATTATTCCGTCAATTCTCACTCTAATAAATCCGGCTCTCTGAATCTCTTCTAAAACTCCGTGATGCTCTCCTTTTTTGCCTCGAATAACCGGGCCTAAAATAGTGATCTCGCTACCTCTTTTAAGTTTTAGAATCTGTTCGGTTATTTGATCGATAGTCTGTCGAGAAACTTCCTTTCCGCACTTTGGGCAGTGGGGCTTTCCCACCCTGGCAAATAAAAGACGGAGATAATCGTAGATCTCCGTTATGGTGCCAACAGTGGAGCGGGGATTATGAGCTGCCTTTCTTTGGTCAATGGAAATAGCTGGAGATATTCCCTCAATTTTATCAACGTCTGGTTTATCCATCACTCCCAAAAATTGCCTGGCATAGGCTGATAATGACTCAACATATCTTCTTTGCCCTTCGGCATACAAAGTATCAAAAGCCAAAGACGATTTTCCCGAACCCGAAATCCCGGTAATAACCACCAGTTTATTCTTAGGGATATCAAGATTTATATTCTTTAAATTATGAACCCTCGCCCCCCGAATTTTGATGGAGTCTCCGGCCATGTGGTCAATTATACTCCAAATTTCCGAATCTTTCAAGAGAGAGTAAAATAAAGGTATGAAAAGGTTTTTCCCCTGGTTAATTTTAATCGCTCTCACCGTTCTCACCGGCCTCACCCTCCTTCTAACAATTGAGGGATTGACGAAATCAATCAGTTATAGTTCAGAGATTACATTGCCTGAAAAGAAAACAGTTTCCGTGGTTCTGGTTGGCGATACGATGCTCAATCGGGGGGTGGAATATATGATTAAAAATGAGGGGGATGGCGATTTTAGATTTCCTTTTTTGAAAATCGCTGAGGACCTAAAAGGAGTAAATCTCCTTTTTGGAAATTTGGAGGGGCCGATTTCGGATAAAGGAATTAAAGTGGGCAGTATTTATTCTTTTCGAAATGACCCAAAGACAATTGAAGGATTAACTTTTGCTGGTTTTGATGTAATATCTTTAGCCAACAATCATGTATTTGATTATGGCCGGGAAGCCTTAGAGGATACTTTTTTGAGATTAAAAACAGCAGGCATAGATTATGTTGGAGCCGGATTTAATGAAGGAGAAGCCTACGGGGAATCCACTCCCGTCATTAAGGAAATTGAGGGAACAAAGATTGGTTTTTTGGCTTATACTAATTTAGGACCCGAAACTTGGAAAGCGGTAGGAGAAAATTCCGGTATGGCCTGGATTTCGGAAGAAGATATAGACTACAACCCGCCCACCACGTCCTCCCATTCCTCACTTCGTTCGGAATGGGCCCCTAGAATTAAAAATGATATTAAGGCCGTAAAAGAAAAGGTTGATATTTTAATTGTTTCTTTTCATTCTGGCGAAGAATATTTATCAACACCTACTCAGTTTCAAATTGAATTTTCTAAAGCAGCAATTGAGGCCGGAGCTGACATAGTGATTGGCCATCATCCCCACGTTATCCAAAAAAGTGAGCAATACCAGAGTGGCTATATTTTTTACAGCTTAGGAAATTTTGTTTTTGACCAAAGCTTTTCTGAAGAAACTCAACAAGGTCAAATGGTTAAAATCTTAATTAAAAATGGTAAAATAAAGGAGGTAATTCCGGAAAAAATTGAAATTAATAATTATTTTCAGCCCGAAATTGCGACGGAGGAAGAACAATGAGTGAATTTAGATTTATTCCAAAAAAGAAAATTGAAAAGTTGCCAAAAAATAGCGGAGTTTACTGTTTTAGAGATGGCAGAAAAATTTTGTACATTGGCAAGGCAGCAAATATCAGAGAAAGAGTAAAACAGCACAAGGATCTGATTAGATTAGCTACAAAAGTGGCCTTTATTAAAACCGACTCGGAAATTGAGGCTTTGATTTTAGAGGCGAATTTAATTAAAAAGTATCAGCCAAAATACAATGTTGTCTGGAGAGATGATAAAAATTATTTTTTTGTCGGCATAACTAGAGAGGACTTTCCACAAGTTTTCTGGACACACCAAATGAAACTAAAACCTAATTATGTTGGTCCTTTTGTTGATGGAAAAGCCCTAAAAGAAACTTTAAAAGTTTTAAGAAGGGTTTTTCCTTACAGGTCTTGCCGGGTCATACCAAAACGGGCTTGTCTCTGGTACCATTTAGGTTACTGCCCAGCTCCTTGTCTTTTGAGGTCTAAAATTTTAGAAGTTCCGGAAATTAAAGAAAAAATTAAACGGGAAATTCAAACGAATGCCAATTCTCTCTTTGAAATAATTAAGGGAAGGAAATCTCGGGTTTTAAGAAATTTGAAAAAAGAGATGAAAAAAATGTCTGCTTCGCAAGATTTTGAAAGGGCGGCAAAAATTAGAGACCAAATTAAATCTTTAGAAAAAGTTTTGGCTCATGCTAAAATCTTCAAAGAAATAACAGGACCACAAATTAGTCTCCCGAGCAACAGCGAAGGGAGAAGAAGAAAATCTATTTTCTTCGCCCTATGGTACCAAATTGAAGAACAATTAAAAAAATTATTAAAAATTAAAGATAAAATTTCCCGAATTGAGGCCTACGATGTTTCTAATATCCAGGGGCAGGAGGCTACCGGTTCCATGGTAACTTTTATTAATGGTCTTCCTGATAAGAATTTTTATCGAAAATTTAAGATTAAAGTGGCTGGGAAGCCAAATGATGTAGCCATGATTAAAGAATGCCTAACTAGAAGGTTGAATCATCCAGAATGGGGATTTCCAGATTTAATTTTAATTGACGGCGGCATCGCGCAACTTAATGTCGCCCTTTCTACCTTACCAACTCCGGGTGTTGGTAAACTAAAAGTAATGGCTTTGGCTAAAAAGAAAAATGAATTATTTATTGAGGAAAGAAAAAAGCCAATTTTGTTAAAAAGTCTGCCGAGAGAGGTTTTTAATTTGATTTTGCAGCTAAGAGACGAAGCTCATCGCTTTGCCATTTCTTATCATAGAAAATTGAGGGAAAAGGACCTTGCCCCGTAGTGAATTTTTGACTCGCTACGCGATGACTAGGTTTTCTGAAAGAAAACCTTGTCAAAAATCTACTACGGGGCTTGCTTGGAGATTAAGTTTCTGGTATTATTAAAAAACACGTATGGAGAGATTATTTTGGCAAATTGTGGTTGGGATTTTAGGAATTTATTTGGGAATCAATTTTGTACCCGGGGTGAGCGTAGAAATTCCGCCAGAAGGAATTATTTTTTTAGGAATAAAATTAACTGCGAAATTACAGGTTATAGTTTTAATTGGTATAATTTTAGGTTTGGTTAATTTCTTTATTAAGCCAATTTTTAAAATAGTAACTCTACCTTTGAGAATTCTCACTTTTGGTTTGTTTGGTTTCATCATCAACATGTTAATGATTTGGCTTGTTGATATCTTTTTCCCGGAGTTAGTTATCGCCGGAATTATTCCTCTTTTTTGGCTCACCATCATTGTCTGGGTTTTAAGTTTTCTTTTAGGATTTGGGAGTAGGAAAACCCGAGAAATGATTCTGGAAGAATAGAGTTATGGAAAAATTTCTACCTATTTTGCAAATTATAGTTTCTGTTTTTTTAATTATCTGCATTCTCTTCCAACAGCGGGGAACGGCTTTGGGGTCGGCTTTCGGTGGAGAGGGCGGATTTTATGCTACCAGAAGAGGAATTCAGAAAAAGATTCTTTGGGCTACTTACTTTTTAGGAGCCGCTTTTGTAATTTTGGCCCTATTAAATCTCGTTTTTTAATCGATGAAGTTGCCTTCTAAATCTCAGTGGTGGCAATTTTTTAAAATCCTGACAAAAAAAGAGAGAGTTGTCTTTTTTGTTTTTTTATTTCTATTTTCCAGTTCGTCTCTTTTCCTGACCGTTAATTTTTATTTTGAAAATACCAAAATCCAGCCAGCTGAGGGTGGGCAGTATATTGAAGGAGTAGTAGGTTCACCGCGGTTTATCAATCCTATTTACGTCGCTTCCGATGTTGACCGAGATTTGGTTGAACTCATCTTTTCAGGTTTAATGAAATATGACGGAGAAGGAAAAATTATCCCCGATTTAGCTAAGGAATATAAAATTTTGGAAGATGGGAAAGTTTACGAATTTTATTTAAAAGAAAATCTTCTTTGGTCAGACGGAAAACCTTTAACTGCCGATGATGTGGTTTTTACCATTAAAACAATCCAGAATCCGGAAATAAAAAGTCCCTTAAGGGTAAATTGGTTAGGAGTTGAAGTGGAAAAAATCTCAGAAAACGCCCTCCGTTTTAGGTTAAAAGGTTCTTCGGCTGTTTTTCTGGAAAATTGTACTCTGAAAATAATGCCCGAGCACATCTGGAAGGATATCTCTCCCCAGAATTTTCTTTTAACTATTCAAAACTTAAAACCAATTGGCTCAGGTCCTTTTCAATTAAAAAATTTAAACCAAAACGAGCAGGGTCAAATTATTTCTTTAGATTTGGTTAGAAATCCAAAATATTTTAAGGAAGGTCCTAATCTTTCCCAAGTTGCTTTTTATTTCTTTAAAAATGAGGAAGATTTGATTAAGAGTTACAAAAAAGGAGAGATTAAGGGATTCTCCTTAACTTCTATTAAAAACTTTACTAATACCTTAGAGGGTGGCGGGGGGGTTGTAGTCTACTCTCTTTCCCTGCCCAGATATTTTGCTATATTTTTTAATCCAGACTACAACCCACCCGCCACCCTCCCTGCTGAAAGCAGGGCCCCTGCGAAAATTTTTTCAGAAAAAGAAGTCAGACAGGCCCTAAGCTACGGGGTAAATAAGGAAGAAATTCTGAGAGAAGTTCTGGCAGACAGGGGCAAGATTGTGCAATCTCCGATTTTGCCAGAAATTTACGGACTCCGACCACCCACCGTCTCTTATGAATTCAATTTAGAAAAAGCTAAAGAAATTTTGAAAAATGCTGGATTTGTTGAATCGGAAAATGGCAAACTGGTAAAAATTGTTAAAAAGGAGCCAGCTTTCCAATTTAAGAGTAATCTCAGAGTAGGTGTCCAGGGCACGGAAGTGAAAGAACTCCAAAAATGCTTAGCCCGAGACTCGGAAATTTATCCTGAGGGAGAAATTACAGGTTATTTTGGCCAAAAAACAAAAGAGGCGGTAATCAGGTTTCAGGAAAAATATAAAAAAGAAATTTTGGAACCTCAAGGTCTGGAAAAAGGGACTGGCGATGTTTTGAAAGCTACTCGGACAAAATTGAATGAAATCTGTTTTAAGAGTTCCGAGGAGATAATACCTTTAGAATTCTCTTTAACTACAGTAGATCAACCTATCTTAAAAGAGGTGGCTAAGCTTTTACAGCGTCAATGGGGGGCGCTGGGAGCGAGGGTAGAAATTAAAACCGTTGACAGTACTAATTTCCCCGAAGAAATAATTCGACCGAGAGATTATGAAATGCTTTTATTTGGTGAAGTTTTAGGGGCTATCCCCGACCCTTTTCCTTTCTGGCATTCCTCCCAAAAAAGAGACCCCGGTTTAAATTTAGCAATGTATGAAAACAAAAAATGTGATAAACTATTAGAAGAAGTTCGAGAAAGTTTGGATGAAAATCTTCGGAAAGAGAAATTAGAGGGATTCCAAGATATTTTAATTGAGGATGCGCCAGCGGTATTCCTTTATAATCCAGATTATCTTTATTTAGTTTCAAAAGAAATTAAAGGGATAAATACCAAAACGATTGTTGATCCATCAAAAAGATTTTCGGGCATAGAAGATTGGTATATCAAAACAAAAAGAGTATGGTAACAAAAAAAATTGACAGGTCCAATATGCGCCAAATTATCTTGGATTTTCCAAGACAATTTAGAATTGGGATTGAAGCAGCCCAAGGTGTCAGTTTGAAACCGGGGGTTTTAACGAGATGGCCAGAGAATATCATTATTTGCGGAATGGGAGGATCGGGGTTACCAGGAGATATTTTAGTCACCCTAAGACCTCTCGATGTCTTTTCTTATAAATCCTATCGTCTTCCTCCCCAGGCCGGAAATGAAAGTTTAATAATCTGCATTTCTTATTCTGGAGATACTGAAGAAACTTTGTCTTCTTTTAATACAGCCAGATCGCGTAATTTGCCATTGATTTCGATTACTACCGGCGGAAAATTGGGGAAGCTTTCTAAAAAATATGATGTCCCCTGCTCCCTTCTTCCCCCTCCCCTAATCCCACCGAGATTGGCTTTGGGAGAAATGACAGCTAGCCTGGTTCAAATTTTAGTTAATCACCATATTTTAGGCCCGGAAATTTCTGAGGAAATTTTGAAAATTGGGGCTTCTTTAAAAACCGAGCCCCGCAGGAGCGGGGCGAAGGTACCTGAAAATCAAGGAAAAAAATTAGCTGAAAAAATTTTTGGAAAAATTCCAATTATTTATGCCTCCCGGAGGTTTCGAGAAATTGGTTGGATTTGGAAAAATAGTTTAAATGAAACTGCTAAGGTTTTAGCTATTTGTAATTATTTTCCAGAATTAAATCACAATGAAACAGTTGGCTTTTGGAAAATAAACGAAATGCAAATTCCGAATGAGAAACTCTATGTAATAATTTTGAGAGACCCGGAAGATTCCCATCCCAGAATTTTAAAACAAATGGAAATTGCCAAGGATTTAATAGAAGAAGAAGGAATAAAGGTAGAATTTATTGATATGAAGGGGAAAACAATGTTGGAGAAAATTTTCTCCACCGTCATTTTAGGTTTTTGGACTGCCTATTGGTTAGCCCTGGAATATAAAGTTGACCCAACCCCAATTAAAGCCATCGAAGAACTAAAACGAAGGTTAGCCAGAGCATAAAATGAAATCCTAAAGAATTTTGCCCGCCATGATTGGCCGCCTGGGAAATCTATTTACAAATAGAAAAATAGTGATATAATTATAATCTATGAAGGGTTTTATTTTAGCTGCTGGAGAGGGAACGAGGTTATATCCTCTGACTTTGGAAATTCCAAAACCCCTTTTGCCAGTGGGGAAAATTCCCATTTTAACTTATTTGATTGAGCTTTATTTAAAGCACGGAGTGGAAGATATTAAAATTAATATCCAGAAGAAACATCTGGAGGATTTTTATAAATGGAAGGCAACCTATTTCCCCAGGGAAAAAATTGAATTTCTGATTGAGAAAAAACCTAGCGGCACCTTTACTCCC
>PETJ01000052.1 GCA_002781125.1 Candidatus Nealsonbacteria bacterium CG01_land_8_20_14_3_00_12
ATTTTTTACAATTTCTAATTTCCCGAGCTAATTTTTCTAATTTAGTTTTTTTATTCATAGAATTTTTGTAATCAGGTAACCAATTATTGAAAAGAAGGCGATTGGGGGAAGGGCGGGAATTGGCTGGCGAATTTTTTGGCTGGTGAAAAAGTAAAAACCCACAAAAAGGCCAATGAGAGAAAAAAAGGCAACAATTAAGGAATTTAAAATTCCAACTGGAATTAAAGAGGCGGAAAAAAGCAGGGGAAAAACAATGTCTCCTCCGCCTAAAACTAAGAATTTCCCGCCCACCCGCTCTGCGGGTACCCGAATTTTTCCTAAACTTTCTTGAAAACCAAAAATATTTGGAGGAATAACAAGAGCTAAAATTGCTTTGCTTTCAATCATTTCTTTTGCCATTTTAACCATGTGTTTTGTTTTGTAAACGGCAATAAAATCGTAAATCGAAAAAATTACTAAAAGTCCAGCCACGATTTCAGGATTTAAACTCAATCCTAAAACACTACCCACCCCGGCCATTCCCAAAATCATTAAAATATCTTGATTTAAAACTGTGGGAGATTTCCACCACCAAAAATAAAAAAACACAATAAGAATTAGAGGCGCGGGTTCTGGTAACCAAGCTTCAAGAAAAAGTAATCCACCAAGAAAAGTTGATAGGGCGAAAAGGATTTTGAAAATTACCCCCTTTCCTTTTTGAAATTTCACAAAGTGCAAAATTAGAAGCAAAAGGAAAGTAGCTAAAAGAAAATAAAATATAAATTGCCAAAGAGAGATTTCGGGTGGAGTGATTTTTTTAATTTTTAAAATTTCATTTATTTTAAACGCAGCAGCAATTCCTAATCCTATGGTTAAACAAAATAAAAAAGCCTCGATAGCAAAGATTCGCCAAGGGCTTTGGATGGAGACTACTTCTGTCGGCTTTTGATTTTCATTACCTTCTGGCATTTTTGAAAAATGAAACGGTCTGGTGTCCGATAGGCCAACTTCCCCTTTTTCGCCCGTTTTGAAGAATAATTCTTCATAGCCTCACTAGTTTAAGAAGTTCCCTAATTTTGTCTTTTCTCTCCCAGGTAAATTCTGGTTCTTCCCTACCGAAATGACCATAGCAGGAAGTTTTTCGATAGATTGGCCTTAATAAATTCAGCTGTTTTATAATCCCTCCTGGTGATAACTCAAAAACTTTTGGAATTATTCTTAATAATTTTTCTTCTGGAATTTTATTAGTGCCGAAGGTATCAATGCTAAGCTCTGATGGCTCTACTCCTCCAATGACATAAGAAATTCTAACTAAACATTTTCCAGCCAAACCAGCTGCGACAATATTTTTAGCAATATATCTCGCCATATAGGCCCCTGACCTATCAACCTTTGTCGAGTCCTTGCCACTAAAACTACCACCGCCAATCGGAACTTGAGGTCCGTAGGCATCAACAACATTTTTTCTACCCGAAAGCCCTGTATCAGAAACTGGGCCACCAATGACAAAGCGACCGGTATTGTTAATATAATATTTCGTTTTTTTGTCCAAAAGATTTTTGCAAACAGGTTTTATTACTTTTCCAATGATATCTCTTTTAAGTTTATTCAAAGAAACATTGGGGTCATGCTGAGCAGCGACAATGACGCTAGTAGCTCTTTTTACAATTCCATTTTTGTATTCCAGGGTTATTTGAGATTTTCCATCCGGCCTTAAGTATGGCAAAACTTTTTTCTTTCTAACTTCGGCCAACCTCATTACCAATTTGTGGGCCAACATTATTGGCAGCGGCATTAATTCCGGAGTTTCATTTGTGGCATAACCAGTTACTGAACCCTGGTCCCCTGCCCCTTGTTTTTTTGTTCCTGTTTTTTTCACTCCTCTGGCAATATCCGGCGATTGTTCAGAAACTGTATTTAAAACTCCAACTGTGTGGCCATCGAATCCATATTCTGGCTTGTCATAACCAACATCTAAAATTACCTGCCTAACTAAATTGTTAATATCAACCCAAGCCTTTGTTGTAATTTCTCCTCCAACAACGACATAACCTTTTGAAACAAAAACTTCACAGGCCACCCTGGCAAATTTGTCTTGTTTTAAAATCTCATCCAAGATAGCATCGGCAATAGCATCAGCCACCTTGTCAGGGTGCCCAATGCAAACTGATTCCGATGTTAAAAAATAGTTTTTCATACTATAGTTTTTATTAATCTTCTTTGGGCTTCGACTTTTTCTCGATTAGAAATTTTAGCCTTTTTAATTCCTTTTTCCATTATTTCTAAAGTCTTGTCCATGAGATTTTTCTCAACCGGTCTGGGAGTCCCGTCCTTACCCCCAAACGCGAAAGAATATCTGGCCGGATCTTCATAAGAAGGTCTAGCTCCGTAAATTATTTCTGAAACAAGGGATAAGGCCCGGATGGTTTTAGGTCCAACACCTTTTAATGACAAAAGTTGTTCAAAATTTTGAGGATTTTGTTCATTAGCAAGAAAGATAGTTTTTTCCAATCTTTTCAAATCAAATTTTTCTTTCAATACCGGATGCCGGTGAAACTCAACATCATTTAGTTCCATCTCAGTAAAATTGCCCATTCTTTTTTGTTTAACTAAAGCATCTGATTTATTGATAATTTTTGAGAAATCCTTTAAAAATGTTTTTGGTTCTTCCTTGACTAACTCTGTTGAAATTTCTTTGTTCCCCCTGCTTTTCTTTGCTACTAAATTTAGCGGTTTTGATTTTATATCAGAAATAATTCCTGAGTGGGGCTCTTCAGTAAAATCTCGAATGTTGGAGGAGAGCCAATGATAACGTCTAGCTTTCTGAATCTCCGTGGCCATTCCCTGTTGGACCACACACCACTGTCCCGATTTACTAAAAATCAAATTGTGGTGATAAATTTGGAAAGGATTTTGCAAATCTTGTAGACAGGAACTATCGACCTTAGCTGAGATTTTGCTTGCATAAACTAATTTATCAATTTTTTCCATTGGCCAACCCAAAAATTCTCCCCAATTTTGAATTTGTTCAGGTGTTTTTCGTGAAGTTTTTCCTTTCCCACCACAGACAAAAATACCTAATTCATTTTCTAAACCCCGAAGTCCTTCTTTCAAGGCTCCCATTGTAGTAGTCCCGAGGCCTGATGAGTTCCAGTCGAAACCTATCACGCAGCCCAAACTCTGAAACCAAACTGGATCCGAAAGACGTTTTAAAATCTCTTCCCCGCCAAATTTCTCAGCAATAGCTAAAATTATTCCCCGAGAAAGCCTCTTCATTCTTTCAAAAAGCCAATAGGGGCATTTACCATAATCAAGTGGAATTGTAGCAATTCCTGTTCGCATAACTTCATTCTATCAAAAAGCTGGCTTTTCAGCCAGTTTTGATAATCAACCACGAGTGATTAATCACGAGTGTTGATTAATGAATATTAATCAACCTCGGGTGTTGATTATTAAATTCAACCCTAAGAAGAAATAATGCGCTCGGCTAATTTATAATGTTTTAAGGCCTGATTTCCCCAAGAATATTTTTTGGCATATTTCAGTGTCTTTTTTTCTATTTCCTTTAATAAATTTTGGCTTGAAATAACTTTTTTTATTTTTAAAATTAATTTTCCAAAATCTTTATCCACAATTTGGCCTGCCTCTTTTAGCATCTCGCCTGAACCTTCCATGTCTCTGCCAGCAATAAGGCTCCCTGTTCCTAACATATGGGCTAAGATTCCACTTTGAGTACATTTCTTTGGCCAATAAAAATTTATATCAAGAGCCTTCTGAAACAGAGTTAAAAATTCTTCTGGTAGCCAAGTTTCAAGAAAAAAAATATTTTTGCCATCGTGCATTTTCTTTAATTTCTGTGAATAGTTTAATTCTTTTTTGCTTTTTTCTCTTGGAGTGCCAATGTATAAGGCCACCACCTTTCTCTGAGGAAAAGCTTTTTGTAGACGCTTCCTCATCAAAAAAAGTTTTTCAGTGTTTTTAGTTGGGGTAATAAAGCCAGCATTTCCTATTATTAAAATCTTTGGGTCAAGAAAAATATTTTCTTTTTTTAATTCGGACTTTTTTTCTTCTTCCAAATTGGATTTTTCAATCAAGAATTGGTATACTTTTCGTTTAGCTGTATCCTTTGACATTTTAATTGTCCTCGGGAAATAATGGATTCCGTGCCTTAGAATATGGGTTTTATTAATATGCTGAGGAAAAGCTTTTTTTATTGCTAAATAGGAACCCCGGCTAAAAACAGTAACAGCATCAACCCAGGGGAAAATATATTTCAATAAATTGTATTCCCTTTTCTCCATCCCCCAAGGCGTCTGCCCGCTTTGGAAATGAATCGTGTGAAAACTAACATTTTTTTTAATTTTTAATCCGTTTAATTCCCTAAGAAGTCTAGCAAAACCTCGGAGATTTTTCCAGATACCGAAAGTGTGCTGAAACCAAAGGAGATATTTCTCATCTTTTTTTTGAAAATTCTTTATTCCTTTTAAAATCTCATTTAAGGAAGGGGCTCGCCGATTAGTAATTCCATACCAAGCCTGCTTTGGACTCTCTTTTTTTTCGCAAGTTAAACGACCCAGGGAATCTTGGAATTTTTTCAAATTAAAAGATATTATTTTCCATTTTTCTTTTGGAACTCCGCTGAGAAGAAATTTAAGATAATCGGCTATCCCACAAAGAATTGGTTTATAAGTGCTAACAAAATAAATTGAGACCATGGGTAATACTTATTTACTCGAGCGGTAGCGAAGTGTAGAGATGAACGAAGTTCATCGACTAAGTTCTGAATCTGATGGTGGCGTTAGCTATTCTGGCTAAAAGTCTTTCGATTTCTGAATAGGCAAAGATATTTTTAGGCAATCTGACCTGCCAGTCCCTTCTTCCATCTCTCAAAAGCGAAGTTCTCATTCTTATTTTCGTTCCCTCGCCAGGAATAATATCAGTGACCACTTCTGCTGGCAGAGTCTTCACATTCGTTTCTTCTTTAACATTATATAAAAGAATATTTCTGACTAGCTTTCCTCTCTGAGTGAAAACTCCCTTAGCCTGAGTTGAAATTATCACTCCATTTTTAATTTTCGCCCAAAGGATCTTACTGTCGACTAAAATGACATTTTCTATTTTTCCTCCCCCAATTTCAGAGTTTATCAAAATTGAATTTTTAATCTTCAAACCCTTGGCAAATCTTCTCTTAATCAAATATTTCTCCGCCTCAAAAAATTCCCTGGCAGCCTCGCCCTCATCAGTCTTCTTAATCAATTTTAAAAGATTTATAAAATAAATTTTCAAATTACCGTAATCCCACCAGAAAGTTTTTTCCCCTAAATTTTTCTCTCCAATAATTCTTTTTTTGCCAGTTTTTTGAAAGAAATTTCTCCTAATTTTTTTTATCCTCTCCCAATAAATTCCGCTTCCTCCCTCTGTCTGATATTCTCTTTTCCGCGAAGTTAAGGGAACCCACAAATGAAAATCGGTGCTCAAATTTCTTCTTCTTAATTCAATCTCTTTAAAAAATTCCTCAAATAGAGTTTCCAAAAAGGGAAGCGAAATTGAAAAGCACCCCAAACTTTTAAAAAGGGTTACCTTTTCCTCCTGATCTTTTTGAAGATAACCCTTTTCTAAAAATCTTTGAAATTTTTGCCAAGAGATTTTTTCTCGCATTAAAATTCCCCTCTTTTTTGTTGGGATTAAAACTCCGTATTGTTGCCAATCTCTCTGCCAATCCTTTTTTGAAAGGGAGAGTCCCTTTTCAATTCCAAAAATTTCAACTGGGAGTTTGGTTTCGAGCTTAGGAGTTCTAAAGGGAAGAAAAACTTGATCTCCCCAAAATACACAAATCCTCCCTTTCCTGGATTTGGCAAAAATTTGGGTAGAAAAGATTGCTGCTTCCAAAACCCTTAAAAGGGTTTCCCTGTCGCCTATTTTGATTATTTTTGGAAGTTTAACTCCTGGCTTATTATTAACCTCTGTTCCACAAAGGGGAGCCATTCTTTTTCCGTAACCAGCGGCATGATAAATAGCGACCTTACCTTCTTTTTCTAAAAGTTCTTTGAGATTCAGTATTTCATTCGCCGATTTCCAAGCATAAAGAGTGCCTAAAAGCTGGCCAGCACCCCCCGGCCAGTCTTCTTCGATAACAATAATTTGGGTCTTGGGTGATAAAATTTCGTTTTTAGAAGCCTCTAATCTTCTTTCCCAATATTCTTTATTTCCGATTGAGGCAACAACAATTATCACATCAAAACCTTGATTTTTCTGGACAACGGTTTTTATTTTTTTAATAATTGAATATTTCATAACAGTAATCAAAAAACAAAGCTTATAGCTTTGCTTATTCTATTTTTGAATTTTATACATTTTCCTCCATTAATCTTATCCCTTTCTCACTTCCTGTCAAGCCGCGATATTCGAATTAACCCTGAACAGGGAATAATTTCTATTCCTCTTTTTTCCAATCCATCAAAAAATAGATTCATTCCTAAAGAATCAGAAGACATATGGCCGGCGATAACTACATTAATGTTAGCCGCTTCGGCTTCTTTTTTAGATTCTTCCTGCATATGCATTCCAATTATCGTTCCGATGCCAGCTTGAGCCATTTTTTCGTAAATTTTCGGTCCGGGCTCTGTCCCGCCAGTAAGTTCAGTGACGGCAATTTTACCACATCGATTTTCTGGATTGCCAGTAAAAATTTTAGGACCAGCGCCAATCTTTATAGCTTCCTTATATTCCGGAACCTCTTTTAACAAACTCATTAAATCCTCAATCCTTTCCGGGTTTTCTTTTCCAATTAAGTCTTTTATAAATTTAGCTGCTAAATTGTCGCAAGGAGTATGAGAATTCATTAAACTAAATCCTAAAAGCTTAGCAGTATCGACTGTTCTTTGATGATTAATTGCATTAACTCCCCGAGCGACTTCGGAAATTCTTTCCTTCATTAAGCCCTCAGCAATATTTATTGGCACTCCATAATAATTTAAAACATCGCATTGGAGATCCATCACATCGGCTAAATGAGCCAATCCTTTTCCCAGCGGATGGTGGGCAATAATTAAATCTATTCCGCCAATTTCTTTGGCTAATAAAAGTTCGGCTGGTTCAATATCAATGCCAGCTAAAACCTTTTTTACCTCAGTATCTTGAGCTATATGATAAATTCTTGAGTCCAAATAGGGATTTTCCAGAGCCTCCTTGTCAAACTCTTCTTTTTCTTTTTCCGAAAGCTTCTCATATTTTTCCTTTTTTCTTTTTAAAAGTTTTTCAATCCCTTCTCTCCCCCGGAAATCGACCTCAATTCCCATTTTTATTGCTAAGTTGTAAATTTCGTTGATTTTCATACTTTCTCTTTGATTTTTATTAAATATTTTTTATATAATTCATTTATTAATCCCTCTTGTTCTTTTATATCCAAAACTTCTCGGCGAATCCGCGCCTTCTCTCGACGAATAAATTTTCTGATGCTCTGAGGCATTCTTTTCATGAAACACACTATTTAAATTTCGAACTTTAAACATTAGAATTTGTTTAGAAATTAGAAATTTGGAATTAGAAATTTTCACTTATTACTCTCCTTTAATTACTGCTAATGGCACAAGTTTTGCCACTTTTTTTGACAAACCGGCGTT
>PETJ01000057.1 GCA_002781125.1 Candidatus Nealsonbacteria bacterium CG01_land_8_20_14_3_00_12
ATTAATCAACCTCTTCCAATTGCCTCCCTGACCAAACTGATGACGGCTGTGATTGTCTTAGAAAATTATGATTTGGACGCCACCCACCCACCACCCTATACTTTAATTACTATCTCCAAAGCTGCAGCAAATCAAGAAAATGTCCCCAATTATGGAAACTTAGATAAATATTTAGGAGAAAAATTTAATGTCGAGCAGCTTCTGGATTTAATGCTTGTTTATTCCAGTAATGACGCGGCCTGGGCCCTTTCCGAAGTTATCGAAACTAAAAATTTTGTCGAAAAGATGAACCAAAAAGCCGAAGAATTGGGTTTAGGGAATACTCATTTTGTTAATCCTACCGGCCTCGATCCCGAAAATTTCTATTATCATCCCCCTAATCAAAGTTATTTTAATTATTCAACGGCTCAAGACCTTCTGAAATTAGCTCAGTACATTTCGAAAAATCATCCTTTAATTTTTGAAATCACTCTGAAAAAGGGGCCTTATCCAATTGAAAATGGGATGGGAGATTTAATCTTGCCTGAAAATCAAACAGGGATAGGATGGAAAACTGGTTATACTGATGAAGCTGGCGGTTGCGCCCTTTTAGTGCTTGGAAAGGAAAATGGAAATGTTCTCTTCAATATAATTTTAGGTACCGAATCCCAAGAAGCTCGGATTAGAGAAATGCAAAAACTAATTAACTATCAAGCTCGCCTATAGCGAGCGAAGATAATCAATGAGTCTTCGACTCATTTCAATCTGCGATAAATGTTCAATGAATTAAAAATTCATTTCACACCTTCGATAAATCTTCGATTTATCTTGTTCTTCGATTTATCTTGATAATCTATGACACTTTTTACATTTAATGTTATTCGGCTCCTGAGTATTGCCGCTTTGACAGCCGGAATTGCTTTTTTATTGGCTCCGGTTTTAATCAAGTTCTTGCACAAAATCAAATTTTGGAAAAAAGAGGCCAGAAAAAAAACAATTACCGGAGAAGAGGCAGGGGTTTTTTATTCTTTGCATAAAGAAAGAGAGGTAACTGTTCCTCGGGGTGGGGGAGTACTGATTTGGGTTTCGGTTTTAATTGTTATTTTTTTATTTTTTGGATTATCTTATTTTTCTCATCCCTGGTGGTTTAAAAAATTAAATTTTTTATCCAGGAGTGAAACTTGGTTACCTTTGTTTACTTTATTGGTGGCAGCAATTGTTGGATTGGTTGATGATTTTTTACAGGTTACCGGTAAAGGAAAATATGTTGGAGGGGGAATGGAGTTTACCAGAAGATTATTAATTGTCATTCTGATTGGTTTAATTGGGGGTCTCTGGTTTTATTACAAATTGGATTGGGATACTATTCATATTCCTTTAATTTTTAATTTTCCGGCGGGAATTGATATTTCGCTCGGGCTCTGGATAATCCCTCTTTTTATTTTAGTAATGGTTGCCTCTTGGTCAGGTGGAGTAATTGATGGTTTAGATGGTTTATCTGGCGGTGTTTTTGCCTCAATTTTTGGTGCCTTTTCTATCATTGCTTTTTCCCAGGGAAAAGCTGATTTGGCTACTTTTTGTGCTGCGATTTTGGGTACTCTTTTTGCTTTTTTATGGTTCAATATTCCTCCAGCCAGATTTTATATGGGAGAAACCGGAATTTTAGCCCTGACCTCAACCATGGCCGTGGTTTCGTTTCTAACCGATTCAGTGGTAGTTTTGCCAATTATTGCCGGGGTAATGGTAATGGAAGTTGGTTCAATAATTTTGCAGTTGTTATCTAAAAAGTTTCTTCTGAAAAAAATCTGGCTTTCCACCCCAATTCACCATCATTTTGAAGCCCGTAGTTGGCCAGTTTATCAGGTGACAATGCGCTTTTGGTTAATCAGTATCATTTTTGCTATTTTGGGAGTAGCCATCAGGCTTCTTGGATAAATATGCAATATAAAGAATTGAGGGAAAAATATCCAAAGTTTGTTTACGAAAAATACTCTTATCGAATCTCTGGCGCTAAGCCACGAAGTGGCCGCGCCACTTTTAGTGGTAATAATTTAGAGATTTTTTTTGATTTTTTGATAGAACCCGATATAAAATTTCAACCCAAAATTGTTATAGAAAATATCCCCCAAAAATTATCGATATTGGATATCGATAGATTTGAGAATTTGATTTTTCATTTGGGATTAATGGAAATTCCCAGTTATTGGAAGGCAACTTGCTCACCAGAAATTTTAATTAAAGCTGGCCCCCTGTCGATGAAGGCTTCGCCTTCATCTCCATCTTCGACAAATCTTCGATTTGTCTCGATAAACAAAGAACAAATCGACTGGTGGAAAGATTTAATAATTAAAGGTATGGGCCAATTTTTTTACGAAAACAAAATCAATTTCACTCACCCTAACTTCTTTAAAATCATATCGCCGACTCCCGAACAAAATTGGTCAAGAACTGTTCTTGACCAATCTAATGATAAGGTTTTGGTACCGGTGGGGGGAGGGAAGGATTCGGTAGTGACTTTAGAGTTATTAAAGAAAGCAGGAAAACAGATTAGATGTTTTTCTTTGAATCCGACCGAAGCCGCTTTGAAAATAATGAAACTGGCCGGCTGCAAAAGACCTCTTATTGTGCGACGAGAAATTGATGAAAAGTTATTAGAATTAAATCGCCAAGGGTTTTTAAATGGCCACACGCCATTTTCAGCTTATTTAGCTTTTTTAAGTGTTTTAGTGGCAACAATTTTTGGCCAAAGGTATATTGCTTTTTCAAATGAGCGGAGTTCAAACGAGGGAAATGTAAAATACTTGGGAAAGGTTATCAATCATCAGTGGTCGAAAAGTTTTGAATTTGAGCAAAAATTCAGAAAATATTCTAAAAAATATTTAACCCCCTCACCAAAATTTGGTGGGGGGTTAGAGTATTTCAGTTTTTTGCGACCTTTATATGAGATTCAAATTGCCAAATTGTTTTCGAAATATCCGAAGTATTTCAATGCCTTTTTAAGCTGTAATGTCGCTTATCAGACAGTTTCTGGAACTAAATTACCTGCCAAAAAATGGTGTGGAAATTGCTCAAAATGCCTATTTGTTTTTACTATTTTATACCCTTTTGTTGAAGAAAAAAAATTGATTAAAATCTGGGGCAGAAATCTTTTTGAAAATAAAAATTTATTGCCAATAATGCAAGAATTAATCGGCGAGAGAAAATTTAAACCTTTTGAATGCGTCGGCACTGAAAAAGAAAGCCTCATCGCCTTCTATCTAAGTTGGAAAAAGGCTAAAAGTGGTCAAGAACTGTTCTTGACCAAATTGCCGTTTTTATTAAGGTATTTCGAAGAGAAAATTATGCCAAAATATCTGAATTTAGAGAAAGAGTCGAAAAAACTAATGAGTTCGTGGAATGCGCAAAATAATTCACCGAAAGATTTCGAAAAAATATTAAAAACTTCGCTATTATAAAAATTATGAAAGTTACAGCAATTAAAACCTGTAAAATTACAACTAAAAACAAGAGCTTATATAAAATTTTAGACAAATATGTCCCTGCGTTAAAAGAGGGTTCTGTCCTTGTTGTAACTTCAAAAATTATAGCAATATGCGAAGGAAGGCTGGTAAAAATAGGCAAAATAGAAAAAGACACGTTGATAAAGAAGGAAGCTGACTACTTTTTGCCTTCGGAAATAAATCCTTATCATTTTTCTCTCGCAATTAAAAATAACATACTTGCTGCCTCAGCCGGCATTGATGAATCAAATGGGAATGGATATCATATTCTTTGGCCAAAAAATCCCCAAAAAACCGCTAATGGGATAAGACGATATCTAGTAAAAAGATTCTCTCTCACGCAGGTGGGCGTAATTATCACGGATAGTAAAACCACTCCCCAACGTTGGGGCGTAACAGGAATAGCAATTGCTCATAGTGGCTTTAAAGCTCTTAATGACTATCGGGGAAAACCTGATATTTTTGGAAGGAAATTTAAAGCGACCCAGGTAAGTGTGATGGACGGTCTTGCCGCAACTGCTGTGTTAGTTATGGGAGAAGGCAGGGAACAAACTCCTCTTGCCATTGTTGAAGATATTCCATTTGTAAGATTCCAACAAAGAGATCCTACTAAAAAAGAGTTGCAAGAATTAAAAATTTCTCTTGCCGAAGATTTATACGCTCCCTTACTCACAAGCGTCCAGTGGAGAAAGGGAGAAGGAGGATATAATTTATAAATAGACAATTTTCTAAATGAACCCCGTTAAGAATATTTCATTTTTAACGGTTTTTATGTTATTTTAATATAAAATGAAGTTAAATGAATTGAAAAATGAAAAAATCTTGATTTTGGGGTTTGGCCGAGAGGGAATGGATAATTTTAGGTTTTTGAGGAAGATTTTTCCGGAGAAGGTTTTGGGAGTAGGGGACCAGAAAAAAATCCAAATTCCAAAATCCAAATTTCAAAAAGTTAAACTACACCTAGGTAAAAATTATCTTAAGGCGCTGAAAGATTATGATGTGATAATTAAGTCGCCGGGGATTCCATTTAAGATTTTACCAAAATCAGTCCTGTCTAAAGTTACCACTCAGACGGAGATTTTTTTTGAGAATTGTCCGGGGAAAATTGTTGGAATTACGGGAACAAAAGGGAAAAGCACCACCGCTTCAATGATTTATGAAATTTTGAAGGCGGGAGGAATAAGGGCACATTTAGTTGGCAATATTGGGAAGCCAGTATTGAATCTTTTATTTTCAGCTACTCCCAAAGATGTTTATGTTTATGAATTGTCCAGCCATCAGTTATATAACCTCAAAAAATCACCTCAGATTGCCATTTTTTTGAATATTTACCCTGAACACCTCGATTATTACAAAAATTTCAGAGAGTATGTAAGGGCTAAGGCTAATATTGCCCGTTATCAAACAAAAGACGATTATTTAGTTTTTAACTCCGGAGATAAATTGGTTAGAGAAATTGCTAAAAAGTCAAAAGCTAAAAAAATTCCAATTAAGGGAAAATATTATTCATTAAATAAAGCAGCGGCTAAAGCGGTTGGTAAAATTTTTAAAATTCCTCAAAAGATTATTCAAAAAGCAATTAGAGAATTTAAACCTTTGCCTCATAGATTAGAATTGGTCGGTAATTATAAGAGAATCACTTTTTACAATGACGCCTTATCGACTATCCCCGAAACTGCCATTTTAGCAATGGAGGCCCTGGGAAAGCGAGTTCAGACGATTTTTCTTGGCGGCTTTGATAGAAAAATCAATTTTAAAAAATTAGCTAAATTTATTTTGAAAAATAAAAATATTAAAAATCTAATTTTGTTCCCGACTACTGGAGAGAAAATCTGGAAAGAAATCCTCAAACTTAACACGGGTCTGACCCGTGTTAAATTGCCTAAACATTTTTTTGTTAATAATATGCCAGAAGCGGTAAAACTTGCTTATGAAAATACCCAAAAAGGAAAAATCTGTTTGCTCTCTTGCGCTTCAACTAGTTTCAGTATTTTCCGAGATTACAAAGAAAAAGGGAATTTATTTAAAAAATACGTTAAAAAGCAAGGTGAATCGAAGATTCATCGAAGCTCGAAATGAATCGAAGATTCATTGAGCAACTTGCCCATGAAAAAACATCCTGATTATATTTTGATAGGGGTAGTAGTTATTTTAATAATTTTGGGAATTTTGATTTTGGCTAGTGTTTCAGCCCCTCTTTCCCAGCAAAGATTTGGAAATACTTATTATTTTTTAAATCATCAATTATTATTTGGGTTATTACCAGGAATTTTATTAGCTTTTTTAGTTTTTAAAATTCGCTTAGATTTTTTTAAAAAATGGGCTTCCCCCTTACTTTTAATAAACCTAATCTTACTAGCAATGGTTTTTTTGCCTAAAATTGGTTACAGCGCTGGAGGAGCCGCTCGTTGGCTATCTCTCGGTCCCATCTCTTTTCAACCTTCAGAATTTTTGAAATTAACTTCCATTCTTTATTTTGCTGCCTGGCTGACTAGCAGAACCGGGGCCAAAAAATTTGGTGGGGGGCGGACCGAAAAAGGCTACAACCCTCCCACCGCCCTCCCGCCGAAGGCGGGCCCCTCGTTCGGCCAAACATTTGTTGCCTTTTTAATAGTTATTGGATTAATCAGCTCACTTTTAATTTTTCAGCCAGATATTAGCACTTTGGGAATAATTGTCTTGGTAGCTACTTTAATGTATTTTTTAGCCGAGACGCCTTTATGGCACAGTATTTTATTCGTTTTACTTGGAGCCGGGGGATTGTTAACATTAATTAAACTCGCTCCTTATCGAGCAGCTCGTCTTTTAGTTTTTTTAAAACCGGAAATCGACCCAATGGGAATTGGTTACCAAATAAAGCAGGCCTTGATTGCCGTAGGCTCGGGAGGGATTTCTGGGTTGGGTCTTGGGATGTCCCAACAAAGACTGGGTTTTTTACCCCAGTCGATATCGGATTCAATTTTTGCTATTTTGGCTGAAGAGACTGGATTTATTGGCTGCCTGATATTAATCTTTCTTTTTTTAATCTTTTTGTGGCGGGGATTTGAAATTGCCAAAGTCAGCCAGAATAAATTTTCTCAACTAGCAGCCCTAGGCATCACTTCTTGGATTACTCTTCAGGCTCTTACCAACATTGGTTCAATGATAGGAATTTTACCCCTGACTGGAATTCCTTTGCCATTTATCAGTTATGGCGGCTCAGCCTTGGTTAGCGAATTAGCTGGGGTAGGAATTTTATTAAATATTTCAAAACAAATAAGTCGATGAAGGCGTACCGCCTTCATCTCCACCTGCGTTTTTTATAAGATAAAAAACTTGATATATGAAAATACTATTCACCGGTGGTGGTACCGGCGGCCATGTCTTACCAATAATTGGAATCGTCAGAGAAATAAGGAGGATTTATTCTGGAAAAGACCTTCATTTTTTTTACCTTGGGCCAAAGGATGAGTTTGGAGAAATTTTTCTTACTCACGAAGGGATAGAAGTTAAAAGAGTTTTGGCCGGGAAAATTCGAAGATATACAGCTTGGGAAAGCATTTCCAAAAATTTAGTCGATTGTCTGATTAAAATTCCGGTTGGTATTTTCCAAGCCTTTTTCTATATTTTTATTTTGGCTCCCGACCTAATTTTTAGCAAGGGGGGATTTGGTTCCCTACCTGGAGTTGTTTCCGGTTGGCTACTCAGAATACCAATTTTCTTACACGAATCGGATATCTCCCCGGGACTGGCTAATCGATTCCTCTCGAGATTTGCCTTGACAATTTTTGTCTCTTTCCCAAAAACCGAATGGTTTCCTCCTTCAAAAATGATTTTGGTTGGAAATCCTATTAGAAGAGAAATTTTAGAAGGTTCAAGAGAAAAAGCCAAAGAATTGTTCAAATTAAGCGGCGGAAAACCACTTATTTTAATTCTTGGTGGTTCTCAAGGGGCTCAGAGAATTAACGATAAAATTCTGGAAATTCTACCCGAACTCCTAAAAGATTTTGAGATACTTCATCAATGTGGAGAGAAAAACTTTAAAGAAGTGAGGGCCGAGGCTAAAGTTGTAATTGGAGGAGATTTAGAAAAATATTACCATCCTGTTCCTTTTTTAAAGGAAGAAGAGTTAAGAGAGGCATATTGCGTTGCCAATTTAATTTTGAGCCGGGCTGGCTCAGGAAGTATTTTTGAAATTGCTGCGGCGGGTCTGCCAAGTATTCTGATTCCTCTGCCCGAAGCTGCCCAGAATCATCAAGTAAAAAATGCCTATGCCTACGCCCAAAGCGGAGCTTCAATAGTAATGGAGGAAGCCAATTTCACTCCTCGTTTTTTCTTAGAAAAATTAAAAGACCTTTTTTCTCATCCTGATGAATTAGAAAAAATGGCTAATCGGGCTAAAGAATTTGCTAAGCCTCAGGCAGCCAAAATAATCGCCGATTACATTGTCAGTTATTTGACAAAGTGAAGAATTGTGTCAAAATTGAACTAGAATGATTGAGGATTTTAAATTTATGAAGCCTGGCGAAGTGAGGGTTAGAATCGCTCCGGCTCCCACTGGATTTTTGCATATTGGATTAGCCAGGACCGCTCTTTTTAACTATCTTTTTGCTAAAAAATATCAGGGCTCTTTTATTTTAAGGATTGAAGATACTGATATTGAAAGGTCAGATCCCGGTTTTG
>PETJ01000051.1 GCA_002781125.1 Candidatus Nealsonbacteria bacterium CG01_land_8_20_14_3_00_12
AACAATCTGTTTCGCCTTCTGAGGAAATACGTCAACTAAGACAAAATTAGATTGCGAAGGATATACTTTGAACTTTATATTTTTTTCAAAATATTCTCTTCCTTTTTTATTTAATTTAACAACTTTTCCAGCATATCTCTGGTCTTCCATCGCTGCTTTCGCTGCCTTGACTGCTAAAGAGCTGGTAAAAAATGGGAAATTTGTCTTTTCATAATCTTTAACCAAATCTTCTGGCATTATTCCATAACCAATCCTCAAATTAGCTAAACCATAAACTTTAGAAAAAGTTCTAGTAATTATTAAATTTTTGTATTTTTTAAACAAATCTATAGCCGAAGAGCCTGGTTTTGAATATTCGATATAAGCTTCGTCTACTAAAATATAACAATTCACTTTCTTTAAAATTTCTTTGATATCCTTCTTCGGTATTAAGTTAGCTGAAGGATTATTAGGTGAACAAAGAAAAATAATTTTTGTTTTTTTATTAACTAACGAAAGCAGTTTTTTAACGGGTATATCAAAATTTTTATCTCTTTGCAAAAATATTGGCTTTCCACCGGCAACTCTAGTCACTTGTTCGTACATAGCGAAAGTAGGCAAAGGAATGATAGCTTCGTCTCTTTTATCAATTAGGATTTTAGCTAAAGTATCAAATACTCCGTCACTTCCTGCACCTAAAACGATGTTTCTGGGGGGAATTTTAAGGTGTTTAGAAATGGTGTTTTTAAGTTCCTCAATGCTTAAGGGATCAGGAAAAATAGAAATCTTATCCAGGTTTTCAACTATAACTTTTTTCACTTTTGGGCTTGGGCCAAAAGGACTTTCATTTGAAGCCAATTTTATTATCCTTTTTGGATCTAAACCAAACTCTCTAGCCACTTCTTCTATTGATTTGCCCGGAATATATTCTTCTAGTTCTGATAAAAATTTCTTTTTTCTCATAAATTTATAATCCGTTTCTTTTTAAGATACTGTAGGATAACATCAACTTGCTTTTCGGGTGTTAAATAATCCGAGTTTACTTTAATATGGTATTTTTGAGGAATTTCATAGGGTTTTTCTTTGGTAATCTTAACATTTCTTTCGACATACACCCATATCGGTTTTGCAATTTCATCAATTTTCTTTCTTGTCTCTCCAAATGGGGCTATAACAGATACTATTACCATATTTTTCTTCGATAGTGCTACGGCTAACCTAGCAACTCGAAGATTATGTTCTTCACGATCTTGTTTACTAAAACCGAGTCCTACTGATATGGATTTTCTCATGTCATTACCATCAAGAATTACTCCGCTGATTTTCTTCTGAAGAGCGTTTGCTATAGTGGTTTTCCCCGCTCCAGTTTGACCAGTCAACCAAATTATAGGTTTCATAACCCGGTGGTTTATTCGAATTGCTGTTCCTGATATTTTTTCGATTTTTGGTTCTAACTCAATCCTCCGAATTGCATATCCCACATCTCTCCCATAACAAATCTCATCAATATCAGGAATTACTACAATTTTTACGAGATCTCCATATTTATGAAGAGCGCACTGTATCATGTTCCACCTTTCATATACGGTGTAAGGATTACTTTGATTAACTTCAGTATCTCGTATTGCTATTATAACGGGTTTACCTTTTTTGAGTACGGTTTCAATAAGTTTCTTATGCCCCCTATGAAATGGCTGCCATCTTCCTACAAATAAACTACTCGTTTGTTGTGTTGTTCTCTTTCTCATCTTTTTAATCCGTTCCTTGATGGCCATAATATTTACATTATATACTTTTTATGGTATTTTCCCAATAGGAGGGCTGAAAATAGCTCTTTAATATTATAGGAGGTTAACATCCATGGCTAATAAGAAAACAGTTGGCATTCTCGGAGCCGGAGCTATGGGTTGGGGTATAGGATATATACTTAGCACTTACCAAAAAGCGATAGTGAAAATATGGGACCGCGACCCTAACCTTATTAGCGAAGCTAAAAAGACCCGACAGAATCCCAAGTACTCTGACCCAGCGATTGTTTTACCAGAGGAAGTTTTATTATCAAACAACTTAGAAAAGGTGGTGAATGATTCTGACCTGGTACTGCTTGCGGTGCCCTCTTTTGCAGTGAGGGAAATGTGCCAGAGAATTTCCAGTTTTTCTTTCCCCTCCTTACTCATGATATCCAAAGGAATGGAAAAAGACACTTCCCTTCTACCCTTTCAAGTAGCAGAAGAAGTGCTGGGAAAGATAGATATTCTCCATCTTACAGGAGCTGGTTATGGTAAGTCAGTACACCAAAAGATTCCAACCACCGAAGCCTTAGCTTCAAGAAACGAAAATCTTCTGAAAGAAGTGAAAAATCTACTGGAAACGGATTGGTTAACTATCAAAATTTCCACTGACCTTCTGGGGATTCAGCTAGCCGGGGCATTAAAGAATGTGATGGTGATTGGGATTGGAATGGCTCTGGGGTCTAAAGAAAACCAAGAAGTGAAAGCCAAACTTATTGAAGAGGGCGTTCAAGAGATGATCAGATTGGGTAAGGTGATGGGAGCGAAAGAAGAGACTTTCTGGGGGCCAGCTGGTAAGGGAGACTTAGAAATTTCAGCCGATCCCCTTTCCCGAAATTATCGTCTCGGTCAAGCTCTTTTTGAAAAAGGGTTGACTGAAGTCCAGCGAGATTTGAATGAGAAGGGAACCACTGTGGAAGGATTCCACACCGCTTTCGCTGCGCATCAATTGGCAAAAAAATACAGGGTCCCCCTACCAATGGTAGAGGAGGTATACAATGTGATTTTCGAAGGGAAAAATTCAAAAGCTGCCCAAGAAAAAATCATTAGCTTAACTAAGTAAAAGGAGGATAAAAATGGAAAACCGCATTGGAACAGCTACAAGAAAAACCGGCGAGGTGGATATCGAAATAGAAATTCGCTTGGACGAAGCTGGAAAATACCAGATCTCAATTACCTCTGACAAAGAAGAACCAGACCTCGGCTCCCCAACTTTAAGTTTATTTGAGCATTTGCTTGCTCAGATTTACCACCACGGCCGAATATTGGGCAAGGTTAGGGGTCACGGAGATCTCCCCCATCATATCGTGGAAGACATCGGTATCTGCTGGGGACAAGCCCTTAAGGATGGTTTAGGAGACAGGAAAGGAATTGAACGTTTTGCAAGCCTTTCTGTGCCTTTTGAAGGAAGTCTCGCCACGGTAGCCATTGATCTCAGCGGTCGGGGATATGCAGTGCTTGACTTTCAGGATATGGATAATAAAGCCTTAGCCGGGATGGCACAACATCTGTTCGAAGGAATTGCTGTAAATGCTGGGTTGAATCTCTATGGTAAAGTAGAAAATGTAGGAACTTTGAGGAACGACCACCATAAGCTGGAGGCTTTCTGTAAGGCTTTTGGCAGAACTCTCCATAGAGCTACGAGAATTACTGGGCCCGATGTTATTCCCAGTACGAAAGGAGTCTTGTAGACACCACTGGAAGGCGTCTTGTAAAATTTCTAAGAAGAACTGCAAGACGCCTTATTTTTTTCCTTTAATAAACCGATAAAGTGATTCAATTCCTTTAGCTCTTTTTAAAACATAATCTTTAAAATATTTCTTCTCTGCTTCAGTGGTAGAACTAAAATACTTAACCAACCCCCACCAAAACATTACTAAAATATTAGTTAAAGCTCCATAATATATTTTAGAGTCGTCCAGATCTTTCTTGTATATCTTTTTCGCTTTTTTCAAAAATTCTTCAAAAGTTTTGATCTTGATTGGCTTTTGATAAAAAAGATTTCCTCCTAAAATAATTCCCAAATCATAATGCAGCCCCGCTTTAATATTAAAGCCAGCGTACTCAAAATCTAAAATATAAATTTTTCCATCTTTACCTAATCTTAGATTTTCAAAAATGAGATCGTTGTGAGTAGAAAGTTTGCCACGCCGAGGTAATTTCTTTTTTGCTTCCTTTTCAATTTTCTCTATTTTTTTTATTTTTTCTTTGCCGATTAGTTTTTCTACCGGATATTGTTTTGCTTTTCTTCTATACTTTGAAACCTCATCTCGGAAAACATCGTAAATATTAACAAACTTTACTCCGCTATTGTGAAAAGTATAAAGAGTTTTCAGTAGTGCCTCTCGAATTCTTGGTTTTTCTAAATTTTTACCGTCAATATCTTTGCCTTCAATGTAATCCATCACCATTGTTCCATCGGGTAAATCAAAGATTTTTTTCTTTGGTAATAATAGATTTTTTCCTTTGAAGATGTAGAGATAATATTTTGGCAAAACCTCTGTTAATTTTTTGCACTTTGCCAAAGCTAAAATATTTTTGGCTTCTATATTTCTGTCTACAATATCAGTTCTTTCCCAGGGAAGTCTGACAAAAAACTTTTTATTTTTATGCTGAACTATCCAGTTTCTATTGGTCTGTCCACCGGCTTTTTTGACCTTTATTTTTCCTGGCCGCCAATCTTTATTCAACCGACAAATTAATTGGATGTCTTTAATCATTTTAAAGCCTTATTTCAACAGATTTCTTATGGGCGTCTAAGCCTTCAAATGAAGCAAGTTCTTTTGCAATTGAAGCTAATTTTTTAGCTCCTCTTTTAGTAATATATTGATAAGTTTGAATTTTAATAAAATCTTTTACTGATAGTCCTCCAGTAAATCTTGAAGTTCCATCAGTAGGTAAAACGTGATTAGGACCAGAACAATAATCGCCAAAGGCTACAGCTGAATAGCTGTTTAGAAAAAGAGAGCCATAGTTTTTTAACTGGTTTAAATATTTTTTGGGATTTTTAACTTGGAGAGCTAAATGTTCTGGAGCTATCTGGTTAGCTATTTTGATTGCTTCTTCCAGATTCTTAACTAAAATTACTTTTTTGTTTTTAAAGGCTTCTTTGATTATATTTTTTGTTTCTAATTTTTTGATTTGGATTTTTAATTCATCATTGACTTTTTTAATGAGATTTTTTGAATTAGTAACAAAAAATATTTTTGTATTTACATCGTGTTCTGCCTGGGCTAATAAGTCTGCGGCAACGAATTTCGGATTTGCGTAATTATCAGCAATAATTAGAATTTCGCTAGGTCCAGCCAAAAGATCAATTCCACAATCCCCAAAAACTTCTTTTTTAGCTGTGGTTACATAAATATTCCCGGGACCAACAATTTTATCTACTTTTGGAATGGTCTCAGTTCCATAAGCCATGGCCGCAATTGCCTGAACGCCGCCAATCTTGAAAATTAAATCAGCCCCAGATAAATCTACGGCAACAATCGTTACTGGTTTTATCTTGGGAGAACAAACAATAATTTCCCTCACTCCAGCTACTTTAGCGGGAATAATACACATTAAAGCAGTAGAAGGCAAGGGATATCTACCTCCTGGAACATAAACTCCTATTCTCTCAAGTGGGATTATTTTTTGACCAACTGTCACTCCATTTTCTGTATATTCAAAATCTTGAAAATTCTTCAGTTGGGTTTTGGCAAACCTTCTAATATTGGTAGCCGCCTTTCTTATCGTTTCTACGGTTTCTCTGCCCGCCTCCCGATAGGCCTCTCTTATCTCTCTTTTGCTAACTTTGAAGTCCTTTAATTCAACCTTATCAAAAATGGCTGTATATTTTCTAACCGCCTTATCTCCGTTTCTTCTCACCTCCTCAATGACGTATTTAACTGTCTTCATAAACTGAATTTTAGCACATTTTTTGAGTTCGGAGAAGCTAATGGTAAAATAAAAAAATGAGAAATTTTCTCATTCCAACCTCTTCAGTCGAGTATTTAGCAAAAAGTATTTTGAGAAAAACAGAAGCTTTTGAAATTGTTTTTCTTGATCTAAACCGGGATAGAAAAAGATATTTTCCTAATGGAGAGATTTATATAAGGATTCTAAAAGCAAATAAATTAAGAGGTAAAAGAGTCATTGTTTTACATTCCGGAGCGCCACGACCAAATGAGGGATTGGTAGAATTAGAGTTAATATTGCAAATTCTAAAGAATTACAAAGTGAAACCAGAAGTATTTTTTACTTACTTTCCTTACGGGATGCAAGATAAGATTTTTGGGGGAGGAGAGATTAATGTAGCTGAAAATTTAGTAGAAAAACTAGTAAATTATTATAAAGTTAGAAAGATTTATGTAATTGACCCCCATTTTGGCGGAAGAAAATGGGTAAAAAAATATCCAATAGTTTCAATTTCGGCAGTACCCCTTTTAATCAAAAAGGTTAAAGATGATTTTGCTGGGAATATTTTGTTTTTATCGCCTGATAAAGGAGGTCAAAGAAGGACTAAAATTTCAGGTTTCAAAAAAGAAAGGCGAAATTCTTTTTCAGTAAAAATTTTTTCACCAAAAATCAATCTCAAAGGGAAAATTGTGGCTGTTATCGATGATATGGTTAAAACCGGGGGAACTCTTTTGAAATTTTATGAAGTTGCTAAAAAGGAGGGGGCAAAAAAAATTATTGCCTTAGTTACTCACGGTGTAATTCCATCTGGCGTTTCAAAAATTAAGAAAAAATATTCTAAACTTTATTTAACTAATACAATCAGCCAAAAAGAAGCGGATATCGATATAACTAATTTAATTTTTAAAACGACTTCTAAAATATGATAGAGCTCGACGGTGCAACTTTAGAAGGAGGGGGGCAACTACTGAGGACAGTGGTAGCTTTAGCGGCAATAACCAAGAAACCTTGCCGAGTTTTTAATATTCGCAAGAATCGGCCTAAACCAGGATTAATGCCCCAGCACCTTTTAGGAATTCAGGCCTTGGCTCAACTTTGCAATGGAAGATTGGAAGGAGATTTTCTTGGCTCAGAGGAAATTAAGTTCTATCCCGGTGAATCCTATCGAAATCGGATTTCCATAAATATTCCGACGGCTGGAAGTATTACTTTAATTTTACAAACTTTAATCCCACCGGCTTTGTTTACCCGAGCCGTAGCGAAGGGTGAAGAAGAAACTTTAGTTTCTTCGCCTGCGCCAGAACCTGTAAAAATTACTTTTGATGGTGGAGCCACTGATACTTTTTTCTCTCCGACCGTTGACCACTTTAGATATGTATTTTTAAAAAATTTAGAGAAAATAGGTGGTAAAGTAGAAATTAATACTCTAAGACGAGGTTATTATCCAGAAGGGGGTGCGAAAGTGGAAGTAAAAATTCTACCCACAAAATTAAAAAACCTAAATCTTACTGAGCGAG
>PETJ01000071.1:0-7665 GCA_002781125.1 Candidatus Nealsonbacteria bacterium CG01_land_8_20_14_3_00_12
CCTTGGGGAACTATTTCAGCTAAGGTTACTACTAAGCCGTCGGAGGTGACAATTAATCCTGAACCTTCTAAGATTTTGCTATCTTTTTTCTCGGTTCTCACTCCAACCACTGTTTTTTCCACTTTTTCAATGGCCTTTTTCAAGGCAACATTTTCTTGAATAGTTATTTCTTTTCTCTCGGTAACGTAAACCGGGCTTTGCTCTAATCTATATTGAGAAAAAAGTGGCCTTTCAACAAAATAGGGCCAGAGAATTTGGTCGGCAAAAATTCCGCCGCCAATACCCAAAATAAAAATAGCAATGATTTTAAAAAGAGTTTTCATTAAACGGGAACTTTTTCTCTTGTATGGGTAGTTTTAATTAAATCTTTGGCGGTTCTAAAAATTATTCTGCCAGCCTCAAGATCGACAATAACCCTTTCTCCCTCTTTTACTTCTCCAGCAACAATTTTCAAGGAGAGGGGGTCTAGTACCTGCTTTTGAATTACTCTTTTTAGAGGCCTGGCTCCTAAATTTGGGTCAAAGCCCCGCTCAGCCAAAAATTCTTTGGCCGATTCATTAACTTTGATTTCAATTGATTTCCCTTGAAGACGGTTAGCCACTTTTTGAAGTTCCAATTCAACAATTTTCTTAATTTCTGGCCTACCCAAATAATTGAAGATGATGATTTCATCAATTCGGTTTAAAAATTCGGGTCGGAAGTTTTCTTTCAAAGCAGCCATCACCTTTTCTCTTAATGATTCTCTGGCGCTTTTTTCTTCATCACCTCCAACAAAACCTAAAGCCGATTCTTTGGCAATAATATCTGAACCAACATTTGAAGTCATAATCAAAATGGCATTTTTGAAGGAGGCGGTCCTGCCCTTGGCATCGGTTAATCTACCATCCTCCAAAATCTGAAGTAAAATATTGAAAACTTCAGGATGAGCTTTTTCAACTTCGTCAAGTAAAACAACACTATAAGGCCGCCTTCTAATTTTCTCAGTTAATTGACCACCTTCTTCATAGCCAACGTAACCTGGCGGAGAGCCTATCATTTTAGAAACGGTGTGTCTTTCCATATATTCTGACATATCCAGTCTGACCAAAGCATTTTCATCGTTAAAGAGAAACTCAGCTAAAGCCCGAGCGGTTTCGGTTTTGCCCACACCGGTCGGTCCCAAAAACATAAAGGAACCCACGGGTCGATTCTCTTCTGAAATTCCCGCCCTCGCCCTTCTGATGGCATTAGAAATTGCTTCAATTGCTTCTCTCTGACCAATCACTCTTTTTGAAACAATCTCTTCCATTTTTCCTAATTTTTTCGCCTCTGCCTCCAAAAGTCGGGTAACCGGAATTCCTGTCCATCTGGAAACCACTTTCGCCACCTCCTCCTGGCCAATCTCCCCTTTTAAAATTGGACGACTCTCTTGAAATCGGGCTAATTTTCTTTCTTCTTTTTTTAACCCTTTTAAAAGATTAGGGATTTTCCCATATTTTATTTCGGCCACCTTTTGAAGGTTAGCTGAGGCTGTTTCCCTTTCTACTTCGAAGCGCAATGCCTCTATTTCTTTTTTCAAATTTTTAATTTTAACAATAGTTTCTCTTTCTGATTGCCATTGAGCTTCAATTGCTTTTGCTTTTTCAGCTAAATCAGCTACTTGCCTGGAGAGAACCCTTTGTTTTTTTGAATCCTTTTTGGTAGCTTCGCTTTCGATTTCTAATTTTTGAATTTCTTTTTTTAATTTCTCCAAGTCCTCCGGTTCAGATTCAATTTCCAATCTCAAAGATGACATTGCTTCATCCATTAGGTCCACGGCTTTATCTGGTAAGAATCTATCAGTGATATATCTGGCAGCTAATTGGGCGCAGGCTATGAGCGCAGAATCTTCTATCTTCACGCCGTGATGCAATTCATATTTTTCTTTAATACCCCGGAGAATTAAAATGGTGTCTTCAATTGAGGGTTCTGAAACATAAATTGGCTGAAATCTTCTTTCTAAAGCCGGGTCTCTCTCAATATATTTTTGATAATCTTTTAAAGTGGTAGCGCCAATAGCCCTTAACTCGCCTCGGGCTAAGGCTGGTTTTAATAAATTGGAGGCATCGATTGCTCCTTCGGCTGCCCCGGCTCCAACCAGGGTATGCAACTCATCAATAGATAAAAGATATTTGCCGCCAGCTCGATTGATTTCTTTCAAAAGGGCTTTTACCCTGTCCTCGAACTCTCCTCGATATTTAGTTCCAGCCACCAGGGCTCCCAAATCTAAGCCAACAATTTCTTTTTCTTTTAAACTTTCTGGAACCTGACCAGAAACAATTTTTTGGGCTAAACCCTCAACAATCGCCGTTTTCCCGACTCCGGCTTCTCCAATTAAAACCGGATTATTTTTTGTCCTTCGACTAAGCACCTGCATCAATCTTTTGATTTCATTTTCTCTGCCAATAACCGGGTCTAATTTCCCCTGCCTGGCTAAGGAAGTTAAATTTCTGGCATATTTTTCCAACACCTGATATTTTGTTTCTGGCTCGGGGTCAGTGATTCTTTGACCTCCTCTAATTTGAGATAGGGTTTTCAAAACTGTTTCATAATCTAATTTACCAAATTCCAAAGTTGTCGGTCCTCCACCCGGCTGTAAAAAGGTGGCTTTGTCTAAAATCTCCCTGGCTTTGGTTTCGGCAGCCAAAAGAGCCAAAAATAAATGCTCAACCGAAATATATTCATCACCCATTTTCATTGCTTCTTGTCTGGCCCGGTCAAGAACCTTTGCCATGTCTTGAGTTAGATAAAACTGGCCAAAAGTTTGGGGAGTAGCAATGACTGGAATTCTTTCTAAAGCTGACTTTGTCTTTCTTTTTAGATTTTCAAAATCGACTCCAATTCTTTTAAGCAAATTCAAAACCAGGCTTTCTTCCTGAGTTAAAAGCGAATACAAAAGATGCAAAGCATCAATCTGTTGCTGACCTCTTTCTCTGGCTAAATCTTGAGCAGATATTATTGCGTCCTGAGCTTTGTGAGTAAAATTTCCTCCATTCATACAATTTAATTATAGAAAAGGTTTTAAAAAAAATCAAGCCCAGTAGAATAATTTCGGATTGCTTCGCAAGTTAGATTTTTCTTTAGAAAAATCTTTCCGAAATTCTCTACTGGGCGCAGCCCCGTACTGAAATGAAATTTCTAGTACTGGGGCAAGCCCTACTCACTCCTTTCACCCAAAGGGACTTCAAAAATTTTTTCTTTCCCTTCCCTTAAAATCTTCAAAGTGACTTTATCTCCGGGATTATATTTCATAATAATTTTAGCTAAAGTATTTTCGGTTGTAATTTTTTGATTGTCAAATTCTAAAATAATATCTCCTTCTTTCAACCCAGCTTCCTCAGCCGCAGAACCCGGAAAAATAGCTGCTTGGCCCCCCTCTCCCTTAATTACCCAGGCACCGTAATCAACTGGTAAATTATTTTCTTTTTGAATTTCCTCATTTATTAAAACATATCTCACTCCCAAAAATGGATAGAAAATTTTTCCTGAAGTTTTAACCTGCTCAATATCTTTTTTAGCTTTGTTAATTGGAATGGCAAAACCAATACTCTGAGCTTCCAAAACCATAGCCGTATTTATTCCGATTACTTCTCCTTTGAGATTTAAAAGCGGCCCGCCGGAATTTCCTTGGTTAATAGCAGCATCAGTTTGAATGACATCTTCGAGAGTCTCAACCAGGCCGCCACCAGAAGCAGTGATGGTTCTTCCTAAACCAGAAATTACTCCCACTGAAACCGAATTTCGGAATTCTCCTAAAACATTGCCAATAGCAATTACGGTCTGGCCAATTTGTAATTTATCTGAGTCACCCAGTTTGACTGTCGGAAATGGTTTTAAAATGAGTTTTCCTTGGTTATCAACTATTTTCTCTTTTTCGACTTTGATTACAGCCAAATCCTGGGCCGGGTCTCTGGCCAAAACTTTGGCTGGAAATTTTCTACCATCATTTGTCAAAACTGTATAATCGGCTGCGGTATCCAGAACCACGTGTCTATTGGTTAAAATCAAGCCATCTTCGGAAACAACAAAACCAGTTCCGCCGCCAACCTCTTTTTTCTCGGTTCCTTTTTGGCGATACTGAGGAATTTGAAATTCAAAGGGTTGGCCAAAAAATTGCTCAAATTCTTGGAAGGGATTGTAATAGTATTCCTCAATAATGGGAACATCTTTGGTAATAACAATGCTTACCACGGCTGGTGAATTTTCGTTAACCACTTTAATTATCGCCTCTTCTTGGGAGGTTTGGGGGAGATATTCCTGGATTGTTTCTTTCTCAATTATTTTTTCAACCCCGGGAAGTTCGATGTTTAATTGAGAGAGGTAGTTCCTTACTTCAGAATAAAAATAACTGCCAGTAATTGTTCCACCAATCCCGCCCAAGATAAAGGAGGCTAAAATTATTAGAAAAATCCAAAAAGCCCGGTTTTGGCAAAACTTCGGGAATCTTGGCGCTTTTAGTTTCGGTAACTTAACTTCCGGTAATTTATAGATTGGCATACAAAATATTATACCTCTTTTTTATTTTTCTTCAAACCCAGTATGACAACTTCGACAGGGTTTCCTTCCAGGAAACCTTAATTTCGCGGAGCGAGTCGAAGTTGCTCTACTGGGCAAACCGTTAAATCTATGAGCGATGAGGACTTTATCCTCATCTTCCACCTTCGCTTCCTCCAGAAGCTCGGTATTTAAAAATATCTTTTTTTACCGGTCCAAAAAGGAACATATAAATTCCGGCTAAAATAAATTTCAAATAGGTTTTCAATCTTCCATCTTTGATAAATCTTCTATCAGAAGTTAATACTGGTTCAATTTTAATAAAGCCGAATTTACCAAATTTCGCCGCCTGTTTGGCAAAATAATGATCTTCGGCTATTTTTATTTCCTCATCAAACCCTCCGCCAACTTTTTCAAAAATTTCTTTTTTCACCAAAACCGAATTTGTGGCATAAGGAATCTGGGTGAAATTGACAAAATTATTGTAAATCCCATAAAGAATTTTATCAATTTTTTTGCTATTAGGATAGATTGGGAAAGAAGCCACTCCCAATTTTTTTCTTTCAAATTCTGCCAAAAGCTTACTTAGAAAGTTTTCCGGCAAAAAAACATTATCTGCATCCATAAATAAAAGCGTATCGCCTTTAGCAATTTTTGCTCCTTCATTTCTTCCCCGAGCTGGCAATCCGCCAGGGATAATTTTACAGCCATAATTTCTAGCAATTTCTACTGTTTTATCTTTCGAACCAGCATCAGCAACAATGATTTCCGAATCGCTATTGAAATTCTGCTTCTTAATTTGAGAAAGCAAAATCGGCAAATATTTCTCCTCATTTAAAGCTGGAACAATTATGGATAACATAATTAGGCGATGAGAACTCCGTTCTCATCTTCAACCTTCGCTGACATAAATGTCAGTTCGGTTAAATAACTTTTTGGCTTCTTGCCAAATTTCTGGTTTATTCTGTTTTTCCTTCATCCAATATATCCATTCCCCTCCCCATAAATAAAATGTATCTAAACCGGTTTTTTTGGCAAATTCGATATTTTTTTGAAATCTTTCTAAGTTCATTGTCTTCTCTTGTTCTTCTAATGGTGAATCATAGAGTAATTTTGGCCCCCAGGGTTCGGCTTGAAGTTCAGTCACAATAACTTTTTTATTAAATATTTTTTCAATTAGCTGGGCTTTTCTCCAATAAAAAGTTGGTGGCAAAGGATAATAAATGTAAGTTCCCAATTGGCGAAACCAAACTTTTTTGTACATTGTGGTTCCTACAATATCGCCAAATCTAGCAGCGGTAACCCAGAGAGAGCCTTCTCCACTGTCAGAAATGACAATTGGTCGAGGGGCCCGCGCCAAAGGCGCGGGAGGATGTGGTGGGTGGGTTGTAGTCTGAGCATCAAGTGATTTTACCAAATCTATTTCTTTTTTCAAGAAATTTTTATCAACCCAGGGACATTCTCCAAAAGGAAAAAATGGCTCATTTTCAACTTGCCAAGTATCTATTGATATCGAATCTCGATACCGTAAGACAATTTTTTCAATTAGCTTTAATATACTTTTTTGTTGCTCTTCTTTTGATAAATTTTTTGCCCATTCTGGAATATGGCATTCTGGCCAACGGCCGCTTTTCATTCCAATGACTAAAAGGATTTTTACTCCTTTTTCATCGGCTGTTTTTATCTGCCAATCCAAATCTTCGAAATTGTAGTCTCCTTCTTTTGGCTCAATTAAATCCCAGTGAGTAATTAACTTTATATTTCTTACTCCTAAATCATCCAATAAAGCTAAATAAGTTTCTCGCCAATCTAATCCCAAATTTTCAGTATGTTTTTGAGAAAAATTCACTCCCCAAGTAATTTCTTTTGCCGGAGGAGGCTCTCCAATAAAAAGATAACCAGCGAAAATTAAAAGAAAAAGTAAAACTCCTAATAAAATTTTTTTAAAAATTCTCATATTGCTAATAAAGCTAATCCTCCACCAATCAATAAAATAGCGATTATTTTTTGAATAAGAATTTTTCTGGAAATTTTTTCTTTGATAATCTGAGGAAGCTTTAAAGAAATCAAGGCGGTAAAAATTAATAAAAATACATATTTGGTTCCTTCTAAAGCATTAACAAAAGCTAAAAAGCCTAAGGGAACTAAGGCAATGGCCCAATTTTGGAGTAAAAAGGCACCAGCTCCTAAAGCCTGATTTGAAAGAAAAATTCCAGCAGTTTTTGGCTTAAAACTAACTCGCTTTTTAAATAATTCTTCTTTTACTTCTTTAGAAAAAAGGAAAAAGATGGCCGCCAAAAATCCACCAATTCTCATCCAGATAAATCCTGACCAAAAAGGCTGGGTCAAATAAACAAATTTAGATAAAACAAAGGCTAAAGAAAACAAAAAAGCAGTCAGGGCTGAAATCTCTAAACTTTTTAAAGTGATGAATTTTGCCTTTTCAAAAGTAATTAAAATACTACCAATAATCAATGAAATAAAAGCTAAAATTTGGAAAATTCCGAGCTTTTCGCCACCAGAAAACAAATATACTAAACCAAAGGTAGAGAGAGGCAAGAATCCGCCAATAGCTGGAACTATTCTGGAGGCTTCAAAAAGTTGGAGAGCTCCAATTAATCCAAGTAAGGCAAAAATATAGAGAGCTCCGGCCAAGAGGCTAAGAATAATATCCAAAGAATTAGGAACCAAAAAACCGAGAGGAAATAAAAAGAGAGCCAATATCCCGAGTATTCCTACATAAAAAGCATAAACTTTTGGGTTGGGAATTGGCCCGGAGATTAGATATTTATCAATCAAGGCAACAATGGCTAAAAGAAAATATGCAGAAATAGTAACGGTTAACCAAAGCATTTTTCAATTATTTTTTGAATATTTATTGTTCCTAATTTTTCTCCTTCAATAAATCCTTCCATGGCAGCTTCAGCTAAATATCCTCGGTTCAGCCAGTCAAACAACCATTGGTCGGTATAGCTTGGATTTTCTTCTAAGGCCCCAAAACCCGATTTTAAAAGCCACCTTTTATTGAATTCTTCTTGAGAGCCGATGGGAGGAGCAATAATTATTGGTAAACCCAAAGCAGCATAAAAAGATAATTCACTTGGCTTTGTCCACAAAATATCAGTTTTTCTTAACTTTTGATTAAACTCTTTA
>PETJ01000071.1:7726-13868 GCA_002781125.1 Candidatus Nealsonbacteria bacterium CG01_land_8_20_14_3_00_12
GATTTCCTTTTGGGCGCCGGCCCCGCCAACTGAAAACATTATTGTTAGGGGATGATCAGATTTTTCAGATAAGGCGCCCAAACTTTCTTCAATCAAGATTTTATACTTTTCAAAATATTTTTTCTGAGGATCTAAATTTAAAATTCGGTGTCTCAAATCTTCTTTCAAAGTTTCCATTTTTTCACTACCAATGTTTTCTAAGGGTAAGGGGTAACCAGTTAAAAAAATATTCTCTGACCGCACCCCATAAAGTTTTAATCTCTCAACCACTCTTTCAGTCGGAGCAAAATATTTGATTTTGCTCGTGCCGGGATTAATCGGAGCCCAAGTTCGAGAAATATCGGCATCGCAAACAACACAAAAAATCTCGCCCGGATAATTAAAAAACTCAGCCATAAAAGCCGGAGTAAAAAAAGTACTAATTAAAGGCAGGGGGTTCTCCTTTAGTTTCTCAATTAAATCCTTACCCCAACCTTTTTTAAGCAGGGAGTAAATTTGCCTTAAAGCGAAATTTGGTTTAGATAAATCTCTTTTTGGATAAAAACCAAGAATTTTCTGAAATTCATCATAAATGGAAAAGGTAGCTTTGCCAATCAGAGGAATTCTACTGAAACGGGAAAGGGCTTCATAATATCTTCGCATTGATTCCCAAAAAGCTTTATCTTTTTCTGGAATCCCTTGATAATCATTGGCATTAATAATTTTTCCTTCGAAAGTTAAATTCCTTAAAGGATAAGCAGTCCTTTGATGGCCGTAACCCATATTGACTGAGATAACCCATACCTTTTTCTCCATATATTTTCATCTTACCATTAATAGTTTAGAAATTTTAGTTTTTGACTTTCCTGCACTCGCCAAGTAATTAATCCCAAAATTAAATAAAGTAAAAACAGCCAAATCCAGGAGGTTTCCAAAGTATAAGCTGACCAGGAAAAACTAGAAAACCAATCAACAATTTTTGTTAAATAAGCCAATGATAACCAGCAGGGCAAAGATAGAATCCAGCCTAATGGTTGAAAAATTATTCCAGCTAAACTAAAAATAAACCCGAGACCCATAATAAAAGGTAAAAGAGGGAGAATCAAAATATTGGTTATCGGAGCTATGAGAGAAAAATAGCCAAAATTATAAATTAAAATTGGTAAGGTAAAAATTTGGGCAGAAAGGGTCATTGAAATTAGACTTCTTAAATTTAAAATTTTTTCTTCGGGAATCTTTTTTAACCAGTCTCTTAAAAATGGGCCCAAATAAATAATTCCCATCATCGCTAAAAATGATAATTGAAATCCAACGTCTAATCTTAAAAGTAAAGGATTCTGAACTAGCATTATTGCTGCTGCAAAAACAATTGCCCGCGAGCTGACATTCATCCTGCCTAAATATTGAGCTATGAGAAAAAGTCCGCCCATAATTCCGGCTCTGATTGCCGAGGGTTGAAATCCAGTCGAAATAATAAAGATGCTAATTAAAATTATAGCAAAATAAAAAGCTTGTTGTCGCCACAAACCTAAACCAATTAATAAAGTCATTAAAATACTGGTCAAAATGGTAACGTGCAGACCGGAAATAGCAGTGATATGTCTTACTCCAGCGATGTTTAATTTATTTTTCCATTCTTCAGAAATTTTTCTTTTATCTCCCAAAATTATTGCTCCTAAAATTGAACTCTGGGGCGGAGATAAATTTTGATAAATACTTTCTCTTAATTTATTTTTAAAATCCAAAATTTTAGCATAAATTACACCGGTCAGACCCGTGTAATTTTCTCTTTCTAACAATTCAATCTTTGGCCAATCCATAACCGAGTAAATTCCGTCTTTTTTTAAATAATCTTTGTAATTAAAATCCTCGAAAACTTGGGGAGTTTTTAATTTCCCAGTAATTTTTAATTTATCGCCATATCGATATTCCGGATAACGATTTGTAGTTACTAAAATCTTTCCCTCCATCTCTTCTGGTTTAATTTCCAACTTTATAGTTTTCTCTCTTACATCTGGCTCTTTGGTAACTATTCCAATTAAGGCGATTTTTCGATCTAAATCATTTAATCTTCTTAATTCATTATTCATAACCCTTACTTCTGCTATTTGGTGTCGCCAGATTCCCAAAACCAAAAATAAAATACAAAACCCAAGAACTACTAACTTTTTTAATCGCCACAATATAGTTATTAAAAATATTCCTAAAATTAAAAGGCCCAGCAAGATTAACTGGGAGAAATTGAAAAATGAGTTCAAAAAAATACCTCCAATAAAAGAGAGGCAGAGGTATAGAAATATTTTCGAAGCAGTCATTGTCCTATTTTATCTTACCTGGCAAATTTCAAAAAATGGGGCGATGGCTTTTTGGATTTTTAATAAGTATTCTTGGGGATAGGGTTTGATTTTTTCGAATTTTGGGTCAATTGTTTTTTCTGGTCGGAAATTTTGTAAATAATATCTTTTGGTACCCCGAATCCACTTTGCCATCTCAATCACGTCTTCTTTTGTATGTAAAGTAGGTACAATAGTACTTCTAAACTCGTAATCAACCCTCCCTTCTTTTAAAATATCAATGCTTTCTTGAATTTTTTTAACATCAACTTTTTTACCAACGAATTCATTATATCTTTCTTTTGGGCCTTTTATATCTAATGCCACATAATCTATTAATTTTTCATCAATTAATTTTTTTAGGATTTTAGGATCTGAACCATTGGTGTCTAATTTTACGAAAAATCCCATCTTTTTTATTTTTTTTATGAGGGGGATTAATTCCCTACTCATTGTTGGCTCTCCACCACATAAAACTACACCATCAATTAATTTTTTTCTTTCTTTTAAAAATTTAAAAAGCTCTTTCTCAGAAATTTTTGGCTGATTTTTTATTTTCTCTGGTAAAACAAGTTCTGAAGCGTAACAAAATGGACAACGAAAATTACATCCGGTAAGAAAAACAGTGCAAGCTAAGCGGCCAGGAAAGTCAATCAAGGTTACTTTTTGTAAACCACCGATTTGAATCATGTTTTAATCAATTCGAGTTTTCTAATCTTAAATGTCTTTCTCTCTTTAAATTCTTGCTGCTTGCCAAAATTCCATTGTTGGACCGGCCTCAAATAGCCAACCACTCTTGAATAAACCTCGCAGGGTTGTTTGATTGTGCATCTTGGACACTCGAAATGTTCACCCTCCAAATAACCATGGCTGGGACAAATTGAGAAAGTGGGGGTTAAAGTAATGTAGGGGAGTTTAAAGTTTGCAAAAATTTTCTTAATTAATTTTTTCACTGTTTGGATATCAGAAATTCTTTCGCCCAAAAAGAGATGTAAAACACTGCCACCTGTATATTTACAAGTTAACTCATCTTGAAGTTTTAGGGCTTCAAAAATATCATCGGTATAATTTACTGGCAATTGGCTTGAATTTGTGTAGAAGGGCACTTTCTTTGTTCCGGCAGCAATGATATCTGGGTATTTTTCTTTATCCCCTAAGGCTAGTCTGTAACTTGTAGATTCGGCTGGAGTTTGTTCTAAATTATAAATATTTCCGGTTTCTTTTTGATATTTAACTAATCTATCTCTCATAAAGTCTAAAACTTCTAAAGCAAATTTTCTTCCCCGCTTTGAAGCAATATTTTCACCAAGGAAATTCAATAGGGCTTCGTTCATCCCAACCAAACCAATGGTTGAAAAGTGATTGGCGTAATACTCATCTCTCATTTTCTTTACTCCCGATAGATAAAATCTTGAATAAGGATATAAACCCTTTTCGATAAAATTCTCAATTGTCTTTCTTTTTATTTCCAAACTTTCTTTTGCCAAATCCATTATTTCCCCCAATCTTTCAAAGAACTCTTTTTTAGTTTTGGATAAGTATCCAATTCTTGGCAGGTTAATCGTCACCACGCCAATTGAACCGGTATTGCTTCCTGAACCAAAAAGTCCTCCCCCACCCCGATTGTAAAGTTCGGTTAAGTTCAAACGAAGTCTACAACACATCGAGCGAACATCCTCCGGTTTCATTTCCGAATTAATGTAATTAGCAAAATAATTGGTTCCATATTTGGCTGAAGCTTCAAAAATACCATCAAAAGCACTTTCATCCCAAGGGAAATCCTTGGTGATATTAATGGTGGGGATAGGAAAAGAAAAGACACGTTGGTTCTTATCGCCTTCCAACATCACTTCGTAAAGTGCTTTGTCAAAGATTTTCATTTCTTCTCCAAATTCTTCATAAGTTTCTTTTTGAGGTTTGCCGCCGATAATCACTGGCTGCTTAGCAAAAGTTGGCGAGGGTCTTAAATCTAAAGTAATATTTGAAAATGGATTTTGGAAGCCCACTCTAGTTGGCACCGACATATTAAACATAAACTCCTGAAGTGCTTGCTTGACCTGTTGGTAATTTAAATTGTCATAGCGAATAAAGGGAGCCAATAATGTATCAAAATTTGAAAAAGCGACCGCGCCTGCCACCTCTCCTTGAATTGTGTATATGAAATTAACTGCCTGCCCCAAAGCGCTTCTCAAATGTTTAGCTGGCGCCGTGGCCACTTTTCCCGGAACTCCGCCAAAACCTTTCAAGAGAAGGTCATAGAGATCCCAACCCGCACAATTATGAACTAAAAGGGAATTACAAAGAAAAGTGTTAGAACTAGTAGTGACATCATAAATATAATTGTCGGCAATTCTAGTAGGTTCGCTATTTAAAATTTTATTCCATCCATATTCTTCCGATCTCCAATGTTTTTTACTCTCAATCGCTCTTTGATACTTAATGGATGGAAAATTAGCATCCTTTCTTTTTGAAAAACTTAACCTATAAAGTGGGTAGTTTTGAATAATTTCCTTCCCTTTAAAAATGTTTTTCTTTCCTATGTCTTTAGTATTTACTCCAGTTCTCGGAATGACTCCAAAGAATTGAAGCAAAATAGATAATTGTTCAAGCATTGTTCGAGAAGCAACGCGAATAACAATTTGAGTTCTAGTCGTTCCGATACTTCCATCTCCATCAATAATTCCGGCAATTACTCCTCGTGCGAAATCGAGATTATAAGTTAAAATATCCAAAGGTAAATTTTTATTTTGGCTTAAGGATTTTATCTTGAAAACTTTTTCGAAAATAAGCTTAAGGGTACTACAATTAATAGAAATTCGTTTTGTTTTACCCTCTTTATCATGAACGTAACTTCTTATACCTAAACTGGCACAAATTCTTTGGATTTTTTCAATGATTTTCTTTTCGCTGGTCGTAATTGCCAATCTCCAACTATCATAATTTCCTTCAGCAATAAAAAATCCGACTAAATATCCTAAATCTTCGGTTAGTTCTAATTTATTATTTAAGCTATTAGCACTATTAGAAGTACTTAATGTCCCTAGCGCCTTTAATGAACCTCCCCAATTTTTAATAAAATCGTTCCACTCGAAACCTTCTAAGAAGAACTCGCGATGGTTTTTTTTAATTAACTCTTCGGCTAAATAAATGTATTTTCTTGAAAAAAGATTTTCTTCCGAAATTAAAGAAGGAATGTGACAACTTAAAGTTAAATGATTTTTCTTTAGAACATCGCGAGCATTAATTTCTTTTTCTTTAGCATCGTCCTTCTTTTCTTTTACAATAAAAGGATGATTATCGGTAACAATAATACTTTGCCCTTGCTCTGATTTAATAAACCTCATTTCTCTTTCCTTTTTCTTCCGAACCATTCGAGTAACTCGAACCCAGCCATTCCTATCCAAAATAAATAAATTTTGTGGATACTTGGCAAAAGCTTGATCTTTTCTATTTAAAAGAACTTCTATTTGTTGAATTTCATCGTAAAGAGCTTTAAGGGATATCAGATTGAGATCCCCATTTAGCTTAGCCACCACAACTTCTCTTCCAAAAAAAGTATAGGGACCTAAAGTATCTAAGTTATGGACATGAAAATCTCCGGATTCATTGGCCTCTCTGATTTCTTTTGGATAAATTTTGTTTAGCCAATATTTTTTGACGATGTAAGAAACGCCATAATGATTAAGGCCCTGTAAAGAAAAGGCCATATTAGCATTTTCCTGAACTTCCCAATCCAACTTCTCTAAATATTGGTCAATTCTTTCCACTGCCTCTTCAGCAAATTTTGTGGCTTCTCTAATTCTCCTTCTTTGCTCTCGGTATAAAATATA
>PETJ01000011.1 GCA_002781125.1 Candidatus Nealsonbacteria bacterium CG01_land_8_20_14_3_00_12
AAGTAATTTTGCTTTCCGGTCTATCTGCGAGTGGCTTAACTGAGTATATAACTTTGTTATGTGCTCGGGGATGGATTCTAAGTGATCCCTCCTTAAAACTTAGAGCCTTATGTTGTGGATCAAAACTCTTGTTTTAAATCCATGACGCTCGCAGGTAGACCGGAGGGTAAAAAATTAAATAAGGAGGTGATAAAGATGCATTGGTGGGAATTGGCCTGCGCGATATTTTACGGACTCCTCGGTCTTTTCACTATTTGTTTTTTCGTAGCTCTTGTTGAGGGTATATTTGACCAGCGGCGCCGCGAAAAAGAACAACGGGAAAGAGAAGAGTTTCAGCGTCGCCATAGTCAAGACTCCAATAATTCTCCCCTTTAGGGCCCAGCGATGCTATTAGTGACGCTGGGCCTTTCGCATTTTATCGAGGCTATTTATTAAATCTACTCATTGCTTTTTCTAAACCAGTTTTTAAAGAAAATTCAATCGCCTCAACTGCTTTTTTAATAACTTCTTTTACAATCTTTTCCTCACCTTTACTAAATGGTCGTTGAGACTTCGTCTCATCTCCCGCCTCGCTCGGCTTCGCCTCGCTCGGCTTTTGAAGAACAAATTTTTCAAGATTTTTTGGCTTGCCAATCTTGGGGCAAATGCCAATTCTGAATCTGACAAAATCTTCCGTTTTTAATTCCTTAATTATTGATTCCACTCCTTTGTGGCCGGCCGAGCCGCGATTTTTAACAATTCGAATTTTTCCTAAAGGAAGATCGATGTCGTCGTGAATAACCCAGAGATTGGTAGTTGGTAGTTTGTAGTTAGTAGTTAGGGATTTTACTGATTTTCCGGAAAGATTCATGAAAGTTTCGGGCAGGGCAAGAACTATTTTCTTTTTGTTAAAAATTCCTTTTGAGATGAGGGCGTTAAATTTTTTATTAAATTTGAAATTAGGAAACCAAGCTACTAGCTGCCAACTACTAACTATTAATCTGCCGATATTATGGCGGGTAAGTTGATATTTTTCCCCGGGATTACCGAGACCGATAATCAAAATCATTAATTTATTTTAGCACTTGATTCTTAAAGTAAAAATAGTATAATTAGAGAAGTCGAAGAGATAAATCTCTTCTTCACCCGCGCTTTTATAAATAAAAGCTTGGTGGTCGATGAAGCTAAAGCTTTATCTCCACCTTCGCCCGTTGAAACGGGCTTGGTATATGAAGTCTTTTTTTGCTTTTATTTGGGAAATCATAAAAATTGTCATTATTGCCCTACTGATAGTTGTTCCTATTCGCTATTTTATTTTCCAACCATTTTTTGTTAAAGGTCAATCGATGGAGCCAAACTTTGAAAATGGTGACTATTTAATTATCGATGAAATTTCTTATCGATTTCGAGAACCTTTGAGAGGAGAGGTGTTAGTTTTTAAATATCCTCAAAATCCTTCCCAGCGTTATATCAAAAGAATTATCGGGCTTCCCGGAGAAACGATAACGATTGAAGATGGCAAGGTAATAATTTTTAATGAAAATGGAACTCAAATTTTAAATGAAACAGGCTATCTTCCGTTATTTACTCTGACTCCCGGGGATATCCGAGTAACTTTGACTGGAGATGAATACTTTGTTTTAGGAGATAATCGAATTTCTTCTTCCGATTCGAGACGGTGGGGACCCCTTCCTAGAGAGGACATTATTGGTCGAGTACTTTTTAGAGCCTGGCCCTTCGTTGCCTTAGCTAAATTCGAAGCACCTGTCTATGAGTAAAAAACTTAAGTTTCAATCACCGACTGGGATGCATGATATTCTACTTGAAGAACAGAAATATTTCCAAAAGATTTACGAGGTTTGCGAAGACATCGCCAATTTTTATCAATTTCAAAAGATTGAAACTCCGATTTTAGAAGAAACCGAACTTTTTTCAAGAGGAATAGGGTTTTCGACTGACATCGTTGGAAAGCAGATGTTCACTCTTAGAACCAAAGGCGGGGACTATCTAACCTTGCGGCCAGAATTTACTGCCTCGATAGTTAGAGCCTATATTGAACACGGAATGTTCAATTTGCCTCAACCAGTAAAACTTTGGTATTTTGGCCCCTGTTTCCGTTATGAACATCCTCAGGCTGGCCGTTTTCGTCAATTCTGGCAATTTGGCTTTGAAGTTCTTGGAGAGGAGAGTCCGGTGATTGATACCCAAGTCATCCAGATTTTTTACAATATTTTAAGAGAGATTCGGTTAAAAAAATTGATTATTGAGATAAATAGTATCGGAGACAACCAATGTCGACCTTATTATAAAAAGCTTTTGGTGAGTTATTTTAGGTCAAGAGAAATGGCTTTATGCGCTGATTGTCGGCGCAGGTTAAGAGAAAACCCTTTAAGAATTTTGGACTGCAAAGAAGAAAAGTGTCAGAGAATAATTAGCCAGGCTCCTCAGATGATTGACCATCTTTGCGAGAGTTGTCACTCCCATTTTAAAGAAGTCCTGGAATTTTTAGACGAAATTGGATTGCCCTATCATCTAAATCCTTATTTAGTCAGGGGGTTGGATTATTATACTAAGACAGTTTTTGAAATTTATGAAGAATCTCCAGAAGGAAGGGCTTTGGGAGCTTTAGCCGGGGGAGGAAGGTACGATGCTTTAACTAAACTTTTAGGAGGTAAAGATACGCCAGGTTGTGGCGGGGCGGGAGGAATTGAAAGAATAATAAACCTGATGAAAACTAGACAGCTCCGACTCAAAAAAGAGCGAGAACCCGAAATTTTCTTAGCCCAACTTGGCAATCTGGGCAAAAGAAAAAGTTTAAGGTTGTTGGAAGATTTTCGAAAAGCTAAAATTCAAATTGCTGAATCTTTTGGCCGAGATTCTTTAAAGGCTCAATTAGCTAGAGCAGATAAACTTGGAGTAAAACATACTTTAATTTTGGGTCAACAGGAGGCCTTAGAAGGAACAATTATTGTTAGGGATATGGCATCGGGTAAGCAAGAAACAATAAAAATAGAAAAAGTAGTGAGAGAGATGAAAAGAAGGATTTAAAGTCGATGAATTGTCTTTTTTGCAAAATTGCTAAGGGAGAAGTACCAGCTGAGATTATTTATGAGGATGAGAAATTTTTGGTTTTTAAAGACATTCATCCTAAAGCTCCGATTCACCTTCTCATCGTTCCTAAAAAACATATTCCCTCAATAAATCATTTAGAACTTCGGGATAAAGAATTAATGGGAGAATTGTTTTTACTTAGCCAAAAGATAGCTAGAGAAAAAGAGGTAGCTAAAAAGGGCTACAAATTAGTGCTTAATGTTGGTAGGGGAGGAGGACAACTAATTGACCACCTGCATTTACATTTATTAGCTGGGTGGACGCCACCCACCCACCACCCAAGCGAAAAAGAAAGAAATATCCCCGGAATGCCTTAAAATATACCTATGGCACTCGAAATAAAAAAACAAGAAAGAGAATCAATCCAGTCTTTAGTTTACCGCTTTAATAAAAGTGTTCAACGAAGCGGAATTTTAATGCGGGCAAGAAAAATTAGATTCCGGCAAAGAGAAAAATCGAGAGATATGAGGAAAAAAGCTGCTTTGAGAAGAGAAGAATTAAAAAAAGAATATGAAAGAGCGAAGAAATTGGGAGAAATTAAAAAGGGGAAAAAGGGGAAAAGATGAATTTAAAAGGAAAAATTCAAAATGAATTACAGGAAGCGGTCAAAAATAGAGAGGAGTTAAAGTCCTCGGTTTTAAGATTGCTCCTATCTGCTATTTTCAATAAAGAAAAAGAAAAGAGATATAAATTGAGTAAACAAAAGCCAGAGTTTAAAGAAAAAGATTTAGAAAAAGAAAGTCAATTAGTGAATGAAGAAGTAATTGAGGTAATTTCTTCTGAAATTAAAAAAAGAAAAGAATCTATCGAATTATTTGAAAAAGGGGAAAGGGAGGATTTAGTAGAAAAAGAGACAAAAGAAAAAGAAATTTTAGAAAAATATTTACCAGAGCAGCTATCTGAAGAGGAAATTAAAAAATTAGCTAAGGAAACAATTGAAAAAATTGGGGCAAAAGAAATTAAGGATATGGGAAAAGTAATGGCAGAATTAATGCCAAAAGTCAAAGGAAGGGCTGACGGAGGTTTGGTGAGTAAAATAGCTAAAGAATTATTAGCTCAATGAGTTTTCAACTCATTTCGATCTTCAATAAATTTTCAATTTATTTCGATGATTGAGGTTAATAATTTGACTACGGTTTCGGCTGATGAAGAGTTTTTAAAGAAAGTAGTAGAAAAAGTTTTAGAAAGCGAAAATAAAAATAAAGATTTATCAATTGCCTTAGTTGGACAGGGAAGAATAAGAGAGTTAAATAAGAAGTATAGGGGAAAAAACCGAGTAACTGATGTCCTTGCCTTCGGTGACAAAGATGGTTTAGGCGAAATAGTAATTTGCCTTCGGGAAGTGAAAAAAAATGCTAAAAGATTTGATTCTAATTTCGAAACTGAGTTAGCCAAAGTTTTAATCCATGGAATTTTGCATCTCTTGGGCCAAGACCACGAAAAAAATGAAATAGCAGCTAAAAAAATGGAAGAAAAGCAAAATTATTATCTTGGATTATGTCAAAAGCTAATATTATCACTGGTTTAGATATTGGGACGGGCACGATAAAAGTTTTAGTTGTTCAAAAAAAACCCGCGGATGGAGAGCTTCAAGTAGTATCCCTTATCCAAGAGCCAGCGGCTGGAATTAGAAGGGGAGTGGTGATTAATCCTGAGGAGGTTTCTGAGGTTTTGGAAAGGAGCTTGGAGCAGATTAAAGCCGAAACTGGAACAGGAATTGATTCTGTTTATGTTAATGTCGGAGGAAGCCATTTATTTTTAACTCCTTCCCATGGATTAATTTCGGTTTCTCGAGCTGATCAAAGAATTTCGGAAGAAGATATCAGTCGAGTATTACAGGCAGCCCAGACTTTTTCTTTGCCTTCGAATAAAGAAATTTTTGATGCGATCGTAAAAGAATTCATTATTGATGGCCAAAGCGGAATAAAAGAACCCCTGGGTCTTCAGGGGGTAAGATTAGAGGCTGAAGTTTTGGCCTTGGGTGGCTTTTCTCCTTACTTAAAGAATTTAACCCAGGCGGTTTTAAACTCCGAGTTGCAAATTTTAGACCTAATTCCCTCGCCAACAGCCAGTGCCAGGGCCTGCCTGAATAATCGACAAAAAGAATTGGGAGTAGCCCTTTTAGATATCGGAGCAGGGACTTCTGGCCTGGCCGTGTTTGAAGAAGGAGATTTAATCCATTTGGCTATTTTACCAATGGGCTCCAGTAATATTACTAATGATATTGCCATTGGTTTGAAAACTGATATTGATATTGCCGAAAGAATAAAAATTGAGTACGGCTCTTGTTCTCTTTCGCCAAATCAGTCTCCCCCAAAAAAGCGGGAAAAAGTGGATATTGGCGAAGAGACACCCTTGGTTTTTTCCCATAAACAGTTGACTGGGATCATAGAGGCTAGAGTTTCAGAAATTTTTAGAGAAGTTAATAAGGAATTGAAAAAAATTTCGAGAGAAAAACTTTTACCAGTTGGCCTAGTTTTAACTGGGGGAGGGTCAAAGTTACCAAAAATAACGGAGCTGGCTAAAAAAGAATTAAAATTACCTTGCAAGATAGGGAAACCGCAGGCCCTTTCAGGCCTTGAAAAAGACCCGAGCCTATCCACTGTTTGTGGTTTAATTTTATCAGGAGCTGATTTGGAAAAAGAGGGAAGAGAAATTACTTTTGGAAAAGGAATTGGTAATAAAATAAAAAAAATATTTAAAATCTTTATCCCTTAATTAAATCTCTTAGAGATTTAATTAAGGGAGATGAAATTTTTAAAAAATTTCAGAAGACTCTAAATTTTATGACAAAAATTAAAGTAGTTGGAATGGGGGGTTCAGGAGGAAATGCGATATCGAGAATGAAAAAATGTAAAATTGAGGGCGTAGAGTTAATTGCCATAAATGCTGACGCTCAGGATTTAAAAAAAGTTAAAGCCGATTTAAAAGTACGAATCGGGAAAAAATTAACTCAAGGCCTGGGCACTGGAATGAATCCTGAAATTGGGAAGCGAGCAGCCGAAGAACAAAGAGAGGAGATTGAGGAGGTTTTAAAAGGAGCCGACATGGTCTTTGTTACCTATGGGGCGGGTGGTGGCACTGGCACTGGTGCCGGTCCGGTTGTTGCTGAAATTGCTAAAAATTTAGGAGCTTTAACTGTAGCTATAGTTACCAAACCTTTTTCTTTTGAAGGTTCTTCGCGCTGGAAAATTGCCGAAGCCGGAATTGGAAAACTAAAAGAAAAAGTTGATAGTTTAATTGCTATTTCAAATGATAAATTGTTAGAAACTTTAGACCCCAAAACTAGCATTCTGAATGCTTTCTGGATTTGTGATGATATTTTGAGGGAAGCAGTTAAAGGGATTTCCGATTTGATAACGCTTCCTGGTATCGTTAATGTTGATTTCGCTAACGTCAAAACCATTATGGCAAATTCAGGAACCGCGCTTTTTGGGATAGGAAGAGCTCGAGGAGAAAAACGAGCTGAGACAGCTGCTCTCCAGGCAATAAATTCTCCCCTTCTTGATATTGATTGCCGGGGAGCAAAAGGGATTTTATTCAATGTTTCAGGTGGTCGTGATGTTTCTCTTTCTGAAATTGATGAGGTAGCCAAAGTTATCTGCCAGGAAATTAGTCCCGAAGCTAAAATAATTTTTGGCGCAATTTTAAACGAAAAGCTGAAAAAGGGAGAAATAAAAGTGACCGTCATTGCTACTGGATTTTAAAACCTTATTTAAAGTCTTGTGGATAACTTTAATTTTTAAGCTAGCTTGACTGGGATTTGACCCAGTTTTTTTGTCGGAGTAAAATAAAGTAATTTATGGAAAACAAAATCACCAAAGTTCAAAAAAGAGACGGGACAATCGTTGATTTCGACCAGACCAGAATTTCTGACGCCATTTTTAAAGCCCTCACTGCTACTGGCCAGGGCGATGGAAAGAGAGCAAAGAAACTTTCTGATAAGGTTGTCCAAATTTTAAATCGCAGGTTCAAAAAGGATGAAATTCCTCA
>PETJ01000027.1 GCA_002781125.1 Candidatus Nealsonbacteria bacterium CG01_land_8_20_14_3_00_12
CATATATTTCAGACCTTCAAAATCCCATTCGCGGCCTGCTGGGCTACGGGTGAAGAAGTTAAATCCTCGTGAATTCTTATCAGCAAACTCTTCTAGAAAAGCCCTTCCTTCTTTCCTGATCCTATAATTCAATCCTCCCGGCTCATTTAAAGTCTTATCAACAACCGGTTTTTTGAAATTATTCATTAAAGCTTGCCACTGACCTGAATGCCACATCTCCGTTCCTCTTCTTACCCCGGCGTCGTCAAAAGAACTTTTAGCCATATCTTTAACGTCTCCACTCTTAATGCCTTCTGTCCAGATTTGCCGAGCTGCCATATCTCTGGCTGCCTGCTCAAAACTTATTCCCTCTTCTTTTGCCCTAGCCTCGATTTCAATTTTTATTTTCTCATCCTTGGATATTTCCTCAGCGATTTTACCAATATTTGCTTTTAATTTATTTTTAGCCTCCGGATCAGCTTCAAGGTCCAGAGAAAGTTTCTCATCTACAAACCTATTCAGAGTTTCCATAACATCGGAAGCGCTTTTTTGATATTCAGGCTTGTCGGCTAGACTCTTTGCTTCCCTGGCCATTTGTTTTTTGAAACCTTCATCCACCCCGGGTTTATCTATGAGACCTTTTTCCGCCATCCAGGCAGCAGCGGCTACCCTATCTTTTGAAGATAATAAGGTACCAATCTGTTCAGCCATTTCTCCGGCTTCCATACCTTTGAACATCTCATCAAAATCAACCCGACGAGCCCGAGCGGCATATCTTCTTAAAGGTGCGACGGCTACCGCCTCAAAGCCTTTAGCCATTCCTTTTACCGGCAAAGCTAAAGGTTTGCCTATAATAGGAACTTTTTCTAATAATCCAGCTCCTTTCCCAGCCAGTCCCCCCGCCCGTCCCAAAATACCAGCCGCGCCAGCTATCCCTTGTACCCCTAATCTCTGAAGCGGGAACATGGCGGCCTTGCCAATCATCATTCCCTGCTCTTTAAAGAAACTGGTAATGGCTCCAGCCCCCATGGCGCTTGTTGAGGTGGCAGTGAAAAAGCCAATGATGAGAAAAGCTAAAACCACTCCATAAGGCAGGAGATTATTGATAAACTCAACCACTGGAATAGTTAGCCAGCCCCAGGCTAAATCCGGCGGTATGGTTGATATCATACCTGGAGCCAGGATTAGTAATTGTTCACCTAAATAAAGGAAAAAGGCGCCAATTATTCCAATTAGCGACCATTCAATAAATTGTTTCCACCATTCCTCCCAGCCCAAGATGCTTTTGAAAAGATATTTTTGACTGCCGGGGAAAACCCAAGAGAAAAAAGCCAGCGGCGAAACAATGACCAAGACCCAAATCATTATGTAGCGCATTATAAAAAGGATGGCATACATTAAAAAAATAAGTGCCGCTATCCAATCAAAGGCAATCATACCAATAGTTTTACCCAAAAGAGTGGCAGCATAGCGGATATCAAAGAAGTGGATTAGGGATTGGTAAAGAGCTGTTCCTTGAGTAACAAGAAGGTTCCCCAATAATTTAAAACCAGTTACCTCTTCTAAGAAAAAGTTCATGAAAATATTTTGAGCATCCATAATCAGCCCGCAGATTACCGGAGTAAAATTAATCAAAATGGCAATAATGATTAGACGAGGCAGGGCTTTTTGGGCCTGATATTCTTTAATTCTCAAAGCAGTAGCCAAACCAATAATGACCAAGGCAACAATAAAAAACATATTGACAAGATCCCTGACAATCGGCCAGCCAACATCAACAATCCCTCCATAAGTATAGGGAAGGCTGGTAAAATAAGGACTCAAAACCCAATTTAAAATCAGACCAGCTATACCGACAATTAAATTAGAAAGGAGCAAGAGAACTTGAAGGTAAATACTGATAATATTAATAGGGATGGCCATCAGGGCGCCGAGAATACCTCCCTGAGCCTGAACAAACTCTAAAGGAAGAGCCAAAAGAAAACAAAAAACAGTAGCAAAAATGAAAAACTTTTTAATTTTCCCCTCCATTAATTTCATTTTATCATTTTACCACAAAATGAAAACTTTTAGTAAGTGAAATCCAATTTTCAACAGTTAAAGTTTCCGCCCTCTGCTCAGGTTTTATATTATTTTCCAAAAGTAAATTTCTAATTTTCTCTCTGTCAATTTTCAGTCCTTTAGATAAATTATTAATTAGCTGTTTTCTGGGATGGGAAAACCCCGCCTTGACGATTCTAAAGAATCGTTCGCGAAACCGACGCGAAACTGGAACGCGAAACTGACGCGGAACTATTTTAATGATGGCAGAGTCGACTTTTGGTTGAGGCCAAAAAGATTTTTTTGAGACAAAAGCGATAATTTTTGGTTCGGCATAAAATTTAACCGAAACTGCCAGAATACTCATATCTGGCGGTTTGGCACAAATTCTCTCGGCTACCTCTTTTTGAACCGTCAAAATCATTTCCTTTGGTTTGATTTCAGCTTCCAAAAATTTTCTAATTAAAGGCGAAGTTAAATAATAGGGAATATTGGCCACCACCCTATAATTAGAAATTAGACTACAACCCGCCCACCACCCTCCCGAGCTTCGCTTGGGCCCCAATTGGAAATTAGAAATTTTAAGGATATCTCCCTGGATAATTTCTACATTCTTAAAATCTTTTAATGTTTCTTTTAAAATCTCAATCATTTTTTGATCTTTCTCTATGGCGACAACTTTTTTTACTTTTTTTGCTAACTCGATTGTTAAATTTCCAATTCCGGGGCCAATTTCTAAAACAGTGTCATCTGGAGAAAGCCGAGCTGACCCAATAATTTTTTTGACAACTTTTTTATTAACTAAAAAATTCTGACCTAATCTTTTTGAAAGACGAATTTGATACTTTTTAAGTAAATTCTGAATGGCCTTTTTGGAAGCTAAGTTCATTATTTTAATATACCATACTGTATTGACATATAAATTGGCTAAGATATCCTAAAAGAAGATATGGATAAAAAGGAAATTTTGATAGGGACTATTATTTTATTTGGATTAGTCTCTTTTTCTTTCTGTTTTTTTTCCACCGCACCCGCCGAGCGGGTACCCGGCGGATGGTCTTCCAATTTAGTAGAGAGCATTGGAAATGAAGGTTTCGGAGACTTGTTTTTAGGTCCTGGCCAAAGATTTTCTTTAGAATCACCGGATTTTGTTTTGGTTGAAAAAAATAGTTTAACTAGTCTGGCCCCACCGACTACTTTTACCCCTCAAGTTTTTGGAGCTTTGGTTGGAGGATATGAAACAGAGGATATTAAAAAAATAATTGTTGAATACGAAGTTGAGGAAGGAGATAGTCTCGGGCAAATTGCAGCCAAATTTGATATTACTTTAGAGACCCTGCTTTGGGCTAATAATTTAAACAAAGATTCGATAATCAAGCCCGGTCAAAAATTAATCATTTCACCAGTTTCGGGAGTAATTCATCATGTTAAAACTGGGGACACAGTTTCCGAAATTGCTCAAAAATACAAAGCCAAAACCGAAGATATAAAATCTTTTAATGAACTTTCCGGTGAGGCAGATATTTTTATTGGCGATATTTTAATTGTTCCCGATGGAGTAATGCCGCCACCTCCGCCAAGCTATGCTCCAACCTGGGTTGCCTTGGCTGATAGCTACTTTATTTGTCCCATCGCTTCCCCCTGTCGGATTACCCAGAGACTTCACTGGTATAATGCCATTGATTTCAGCCATGGCAACTGCGGGGAGCCAATTTATGCTGCTGCCGGTGGTCAAGTTCTTAAAGTAAAACTAACCAATTCCACCTCTCGTTGGGCTTTTAGCGGAGCTGGAAACCATTTAACCATTTTGCATCCCAATGGAGTGGTGACAATGTATGGCCATATTGCCACTAGTTTTGTTAACCCCGGGGAACAAGTTTCTCAAGGTCAAATTATTGCCTTAATGGGAGGCCAACCCGGAACTCCCGGGGCTGGCATGTCAAGCGGTTGCCATTTGCATTTTGGAGTCACCGGAGCCAGAAACCCCTTTTCTAAATAGACCCTTCCCTTATTCGATACATTAAGGCTTCTGAAAGATGATTAAAAGAAATATCCTCCGAACCTTCCAAATCGGCAATAGTTCTTGCCACTTTTAGAACTCGATGGTAACCCCGGGCAGAAAGTTCGCCGGAGTCAACATATTTTCTTAAAAGATCTTGTCCTGCCAAATTTAGTTGGCAGTATTTTTTTATTTCTGGAATCTCCGTTTCGGAATTGGTTTTTTCTTTTTTAAACCTTTCTCTTTGAATTTGCCTTGCCCTTTCTACCCTTTCTCTAATCTTGAGACTACAATTTTCTTCATCTACCGCCACCAATTTTTCATATTTTAACGGCGGCACATTAATAAAGAGGTCAATTCTATCCATCAAGGGCCCGGAAAGTTTTCTTCTGTACATTTGGATTTGGGAATTGGTACAATTACATTTCTTTTCCGGATTACCATAAAAACCACAAGGGCAGGGGTTGGTAGCAGCAACCAAGGTAAAACGAGCCGGCAAAGTTAGGGAATGCTTTGCTCTTAAAACTGTAATTTGGCCTTCTTCAATTGGTTGGCGCAAAGATTCCAAAACATCGCGATGAAACTCCGGGAATTCATCCAAACATAAAATTCCCCGATGAGCCAAGGTAATTTCTCCTGGTCGGGGAGGATTGCCACCGCCAATTAAAGCCACTTCAGAAGAGGTGTGGTGGGGAGAGCGAAAAGGCCTTAAATTAATCAAAGGCCGATTTCTTGGCAATAACCCAGCTATACTATAAATTTTCGTCACTTCTAAAGATTCTTCAAAAGATAAAGGAGGCAGAATTGAAATAATCCCCCTGGCTAACAAAGTCTTTCCTGCTCCTGGCGGCCCCATCATTAGTAAATGATGACCTCCGCTAGCCCCAATTTCTAAGGCTCTTTTGGCATATTCCTGGCCTTTAATATAACCTAAATCGATTGGATAATCTGGAGTTTTCAGAAAATCCTCAGGATTTGTCTCTTTGGCTAAAATTTCTTTTTTCCCCACTAAATAATCAATAACCTCTTTTAAGTTCTCAGCACCAATTACCTTTATTCCTTTAATTAGACTAGCCTCTAAGGCATTTTCCTTTGGTAAAATTAGTTCCAAAAAGCCTTTTTCACGGCTAGCCAGAGCAAAAGATAAAACTCCTTTAATTGCTCTTAATCTTCCATCTAAAGCTAATTCTCCTAAGAAAATTTTATCACTGGGGTCAAATTTAATTTTCTCAGCGGCTAATAAATAACCTAAAGCGATGGGCAAATCGTAGAGAGACCCTTCTTTTTTCAGATCAGCTGGAGCCAGAGAAACCAAAATCCTAACCGGTTGGTGATGAGGAGATTGAAAACCCGAACTCTCAATTGCTGCCCCTACCCTTTCTTTGCTTTCCTCAACCGCCTTATCTGGCAGGCCAACAATTTCAAAATGCCTCAATCCGTATGAGGCATCAGTTTCAACTTCAATAATCTGGGCGTCTAAGCTAACAACCGCCGCCGAAAAAACCTTAGAGAGCATATTATTTTTTACATCTGAGGCAAAAGCGGAATTCGGGAGAGACTTTTAATCTTTCTTCAGGGATTTCTTTCCCGCATTCTTCGCAGATTCCGTATTTGCCTTTTTTAATCTTTTCTAAGGCTAAATCAATATTTTTCAATTTTAATTCTAAACTATATTCAATAGGCAAAAGAGTACTATATTCTTCAACCTCATCAGCCGCTTTTTCCAAAGCTGCGCTTCCTGCCTCGCCACCATCAAAACGGGGGAAAATTGTATCCCAGTCTCCTTTTAATTTTTCATCTTTTTTGGCAAACCTTTTCAGTTGCTCTTCGATGGTAACTCTTTCTTTCTCTAATTTTTCCTTTAATTCTAATAATAATTTTTTATTCATACCCTACCACTATTTTAACAACCTCTGTTTTAATTGGCTAATCCGGGAAAATGCTATTTCAATTTTTTCTTTTGAAACCCCTCCATTTTCAGAGGCTTTTATGAACTCGTCCAAACCTTTCTCCACCCCCAATCTATAACCAGAAAAAATTAAAATATCTACCCCCGCCTCGACTGGTTTTGTCACAACTTCCTTTAAGGAGAATTTTTTTAAGAGAGAATTTTGATCCAGATCATCAGAGATAATTAAAATCTCCTCACTCCCTAGATTATTTTTAAGATATTGAATGGCTTTAGCAGAAAAAGTGAAAGGCAAAGAAGAATCAATCTCTTGATAAATCACATTTGAGGTCATTATTAACTCTGGACTGGCTGTCATTGCCTTTTTGAATTGAGAAATTTCTGGAACTTCAGCCCTTACTCCTAATTCTTCCTCCGGATTAAAAGATATACCCGAATAACCGGGAAAATGTTTTACTGCCGTTAAGACTCCAGCTGCTTTCTGGCCTAAAATTAAAGATTTGGCCAATTCCCCAATTTCCGAAGCTGGTCGTTGAAAAGAGCGGCTAAAAAGAAAATCGGCCGAACTTGCCGTATCCAAAAGAGGGGCCAAATTGAGATTCACTCCCAATCCTTTAAGCTCCCCGCCTCTCCTTAAACCGATTTGATAAGATACTTCAGGGTCTTTAATTTCTGATTGGGGAGTTTTTTCTTCTAAGAATCCAATTCGGGAAATTACTCCACCCTCCTGGTCAACAGCAATAAATAATGGAAGACCCGTTTCTCTTAAAGAAATTTCTTGAAGTCCAGAAATTAAATTTTTTAACTGTTCTCTATTTTCAATATTTTTTGAAAGTAAAAGCACTCCGCCTGGTTTATATTTTTTAATAAATTCTTCCAATTCAGGAGTAATTTCTTTTCCCTCAAAACCAACAATAAATAATTGGCCAACCTTTACTTTCCAAGCCGAAAGTTCCTCTTCTCTTTTTAACTCTTCGATTGTTTTTTTCAGACTTTCGAAAGAAGTGGCGAAAATGAAGTAATCTTTAAATAGAGCATAACAGATTCCAGAATCTTCTTTGGAAATAGTTAAATAACGAAAATTAACATTTTGGTAAGATGCGCTCTTGAAATAAGA
>PETJ01000056.1 GCA_002781125.1 Candidatus Nealsonbacteria bacterium CG01_land_8_20_14_3_00_12
TGTGATTTTTGTCTTTCTTACTCACTATTCCTCCTTTTTTTGATTTGATTAGCTTCCCGATAAAAATTGGAAAAGAGCCATTAACCTCCTTTCTTCGCTATTTTAGCGAATATTAGAAATTTGAAGGCGATCCTCAGAAATCGAGCTTCCGTTAAGAGAGCGAACCCTCCATAACTCCTTAACAAAAAGGCCGATCCTGAGAACCGGCTGAATCTTCAAAGATTATTTAATTGAAAACTCAACCGGTCCGCTGATCGGTTCCTTTGAAAATGTAGAGATAAATTCGAGATATCAAATTTTCCATACTCATAATTAGGACGGATTTTTGCTTATTTTATTACAGACTCATCGCCCTGCCTTTATTTCTTCCACTATTTTTTCCATTTCCATTTCTTTTGAACCATCAACTAAGATTAAATCCCCTTCGTTTATTTCCTCTTTAAGTTTTAACTTCGCCTCATCTATTGTATCAAATTGAAAAATTTTTTCAAGGAGAAGTCCTTTATTTTTTGCACCTTCAGCAATAAAACGAGCTCTGGGACCTATAGTAAAAAGCAAATCGATTGCTTTAGCCACCCTCTCCCCTACTGCTTCGTGAGCTTCAATGGTATATTTTCCAATTCCAACAACATCTCCCAAGACGGCAATTTTCCTTTTAAATCCTTGAATTTTTCCTAAAATTTCTACTGCTTCAACCATCGAGAATACAGTGGCTGACTCCGAATCATCTAAGATAAAAGAGTTTTTAATTCCCTCAATTAATCTCATTTTCCCGGGTAAAGATTGATAATTTTTTAAGGCCTGGGATATTTCAACCAAATTCAAACCAAAAATTGTTCCCACTGCCGCTGCCGATAGAGCCGAATAAATTTGCTCTTTACCAAATAATTCCTCTAACCAGACTGGCACAACATTTCCTTTATAATTGATTTTAAAATTTGTTCCGGTATTCAACTTAATATCTGTCGCTTGAAAATCAGCCCCCTCTTGAAGACCAAAAGTTATTTCTTTCAAATTGGTTTCGTCTTTTATCTCTCTAACTGTTTCATCGTCAAAATTTAGAACTAAGAAATTCTGGGCAGGCATTAGTTTTGCCAATTTTCTAATTTCAACCGTTTTTTCTCTCTCCCCAGCGAAAAAGGGGCCCGCTTGCGGGAGGGTGGAGGGTGGGTTGGAGTCCTTATCAAAAGGGATGTCACCAATATGAGTTACCACTAAAACTGGCTGAGAAGATTTCTTTACCAAAAATTTAAATTTTCCAATATCTTCTAAATCGGTTTCGAAAATCAAAATTTCATTGTCAATCTTAAAATGCTCTTTTAAAACCTGGGAAATGGCTTCCTTTGCGCAGTTCCTTCCTTCGCCAGTCACAATAATCACCTTAGGCTTTCTAAAAATAAATTTAATTTTCTCAAAAATTTTATTCATTGAAATAAATTAAAAATTTATTGAAAATTGAGGCGAAGAGGATTTCATCCTCTTCTTCACCTTCGCTTCTATAAATAGAAGCTCGGTAACTGAATCGAAGATTCATTGAACATAGTCGGGTGGTATTTGGTAATAATGAATAATATATTCGGCCAAATCATGAAAGATTGGCACGGCTGAATATTCAGCAGTTTTGGCTCTGGGATTATTTAATTTCACCAAGATTAAAAATTGAGGATTAAAGGCTGGGAAGAAGCCGGCAAATGTCTGAATAGTTTTTTCGGTTGAGTATTTGCCTCCTTCGGCAACCTGGGCAGTCCCAGTTTTGCCAGCAATGTAATATCCCGGAATTTTTGCCCCTTTCCCAAAACCATTTTCAACCACGCTGACCAGCATAGCGGTTAATTGGGAAGCAGTTTTTGAAGAAATAACTTGAGATGATCGGGGTTCGACCCCGTTCACCAGCCCGTTCACCAGATAAGGTTTAACCAATTTTCCGCCGTTGGCAATGGCACAATAGGCCCGAGCTAGCTGGAGTGGGGTCATTTGGATTCCTTGGCCAAAGGAGGCGGTAGCGAAATTTATTTCGTAACCCTTTTTAAATTCTTCATTTTCAGAATAAACCTCTGGCAGGTCAATTCCGGTTGGCTCAAAAATCCCGAATTTTTGAATATAATCTAAAAAAATATGATGAGGAAGCTGACTCTGGACAAATACTGCGCCGGTGTTAATTGATTTCTCCAAAACATTGGTCATTGTCTGTTGTCCGTAGACCCTGCCATCATAATTATAAATAGTCCGGCCCAAAATCTCGACTTTACCTTCATCGGTGTAAGTAGTCTGGGGAGTAATTTTTCCTTCTTCTAAAGCGGCAGCAAAAGTGATTGGTTTGAAAACTGAACCCGGTTCAAAAAATTTTTGAGTAGCTCCATTCTTAAAAATTTCTAAGAAACCTAAGGTGGCGTATTCCTGGTATTGATTGGGGTTAAAATCGGGGAAATTAGCCAGGGCAATTATTTTCCCGGAATTGGGGTCCATGACAATAATTTGGCCTTCTTCGATACTTAGATTTTCTTTTGCCCTGCCTAATAATTTCTCAGCCATGAATTGAATATCATAGTCAATGGTAATAGTTAAATCGCCTCCTTCGCTTTTGCCTTTTAAACTCTCATCGTAATATTCTTCTAAGCCATACTGGCCCGAACCCTGAGCTCCCAAAAAGCCGACAACCTGAGAAGCTAAAGACTCCTGGGGATAATACCTCAACCTTTCTTTTGTAGTATAAATGCCAGGTAATTTCAGATTTTTTAAAGAATCTATTTCTTCTTGAGTAAGTTTATTTTTTATTGGCGAATACAAAGAATCTACTTTCAATTTTTCTAAAATGAAATCATAAGTGGTTTTACCTTGAAGGGTGGAGGGTGGGTTGGAGTCCAAATGAAGGATTTCGCTTAAGGTCTCGGTTGTTTTTTCAGCATCAAGAATTTCGGGAGGAGAAGCAAAAACCAAAGTAAAATCTTTATTAATAGCCAGGGGTTCCCCATCTTTTAGAAAAACCTCTCCCCGCTTTGTCTGGGATTCATTCGGGGAAGAAAAGAGGCCTTGAGCTAAAGCTTTGTAAAAATCGTTTTGAAGAACTTGGATAAAAAAAAGCCTGCCTAAAATCGCAGCTGCAAAAAATAGAATAAGGAAAAAAATAAGATTTAACCTTAAATTTCTCATCTTGCCGCTACTGAACTTTCTAAAATCTGAATGTATTTTACTTGAGTTACCTTTTCAAAATTTCCATTTTGAAGATAATTTTCAAGATTGGATAAAGAATTAACTTTTGAAAAATCAACTTTTAAAGTTTCACTTTCTGAAGAAAGTTGACCCAAATTCTTTTCATAGTTTTTGATAAGATAAGTTTCTCTGGTCAAAGCATTGACCTGGAAAATATAAAAAACCAAAGGAGTTAAGATTAAAATAGAAATCATTATTAAAAACTTTTTATTCATACTCCGAGCTTCCAAAGGAAGCGAAGGGGAAGATGAGGCTTTAGCTTCATCGACCTTTTTGGGCTGCTCGCAATTTGGCTGAGCGCGAGCGCGGATTAATTTTAATTTCTCCTAAGGATGGTTTAATTGGTTTTTTGGTTAAAATTTTCAGAATATTTTCTTTAGCTTTTTCCTTTAAAAAATTTTTAATAATTCTGTCTTCTAAGGAGTGAAATGAGATTACAACTAATCTTCCTCCAGGTTTTAAAATTTCTAAGGTCTGAGGCAAGGCTCTTTCTAGATTATTTAACTCGTCATTAACAGCGATGCGAATGGCTTGAAAAGTTCTAGTGGCAGGATGGATTTTTTTCCGATGGTACCAATGAGGAGTAGCTGATTTGACAATCTCTGCTAACTGAGAAGTTGTTTCAATTGGTTTAATCTTTCTTATCTCAATAATTTTTTGGGCAATTTTTTTGGCAAATCTTTCTTCCCCATAATCTTTCAAAATTTTTTCGATTTCTTGAGAAGAATAATAATTTACTATCCTGGCAGCAGTTAAAGGATTTCGAGGATTATATCTCATATCGAGGGATTCATTTTTTAAGAAACTAAATCCCCTACCGCTTTCTTCCAAATGCCAGCTCGACATTCCTAAGTCAAACAATATTCCCTGAACCGATTTAAACTTCTCTTGTTTAACAATTTCTTTTAAATTGGCAAAATTATCGCAAACTAGAATCACTCGATTTTTGTATACAGTATTTTGTATAGAGTATTTAGTATTTTTTATAATTTCTGGATCTGCATCTATTCCTAAAACTTTCCCTGCAGGTATATTTCTTTCTAAAATTGTTAAGGTGTGACCGGCGTTACCGATTGTAGCATCAATAAAATTTTCATTTGGCTTTGGATCTAGATATTCGAGAACTTCTTTTTGAAGAACTGGTATATGCACCATGTTTTCGGTTAAATTCCTAATTGTTGAAGTCTTGAAGCCATATCCCCTATTTCTTTTTCAGTTTTTAACTTATAATCTTTCCACCTCTTTTCATCCCAAATTTCTATTCGATTCGAAAGACCTAAAATGGCAACATTCTTTTTTAAAAAAGCATAATCTTTTAAATAATCAGGAATCAAAATCCGGCCTAATTTGTCCAGTGCGACATCCACTGCTCCTGATAACATAATCCTGGCGAAACCTCGAGCATCAATTTGACCGTTAGGCAAATTTTCTATTTTTTTAGTTAACTTCTCCCATTCCCCCAATGGATAAATTACTAAACAATTATCAAGTCCTCGGGTAATAACTGCTCTTTTCCCAAGTTCTCTCCGAAATTTAGGAGGTATTGCCACTCTTTTCTTTTGATCGATTATATAAAGGTATTCACCTATAAACATATTAGTTTTCCACAGAAATGGTTACTTATCAACATACTTATCCACAATCCCCCACCTATCTTCACTTTATCTCACATCATACCCATCCGTCAACCATAAATCACCACTCCTTAAAATAAGATAAAAAATCAATTTTTATCCACAGGATATTCACACCTGCCAAGGCGAAGAGCTATTCAGCTCTTCTTCACCCTTCGCTTCGCTCGGGTAAACAAAGAGAGGCGAGATAAAAATCTCGCCTCTCGCCATGACTTCTTCAATCATGACCTTTTAGCCTAATTTACCTACCTCCCCTCTAATATATGTCCGATAGTCCTCGCTTTCTTTGATTTGTCGATTCAGATTCTCTTCAGTCACAAGCTCAACTCGGGGCAAATCTTTGGGGTAAGCCCGGTGTAGCTGGTCAGCTAAAGTTTTCTCTAACCCAAGATTCTCGATAGTTAACCACTTCCAATTCTGAACAAGGCGCATACACGCTTCCCTTCCTCCACGAGAAAAGGCAAAAAGGAGAGCTGCCAGTGGAAGAGCATTATTTAGCAAACAAATAAATTCTGCTTCTGCCACCGCATACTTATTGCCATTAACTGAAAGAGTAAGCCCGCCATTCTCTCGGACTAATCTCAGTCCCTGGAGACCAGTAATGCTGTCGTCAGCGAAAGCAGTATCTCTCAAGGAATTGCCAGTCCTCCGGCAACTATCCTGGATTGCTTCAACCTTACCAGCGCCACCAGCTATTTTTATTTCGCTGACCATTTGACGATAAGCCGGGATATTCATTAATTCCCCATTCTCCAAGAAAATTCCATCCATGCGTTTGGCTACCTCTTGCATCTCCTTAGCGAGGATTGGTTTCCCGGTTTTCTCGTCTTTTGTCCAGTCCAACTTTGGCATCGTGGCTATCTCTTGATTAAGCTTATTAATCAACCGAATTTCGCTGGGGCTCAAACTGTACTTATTGAAACTCATCCAAGTGCAATAGAGATTTTCCACTGGAATGCCCGCCATCTTAGCTATGGGAGCGACACAGACGCTATAAGTCGTCGAGATGAGAAAAACGGGCATTATCTTGCTGACGTAAGCCAGCGTCTCTATGGCGCCGGGGATCATTCGTAGGTTTTTGACTGTATAATCCTCTGCTAGAGCATTGTGAAGGCCCCAAGCGATGAGTGAAGGAATCTCAAATAGTAGTGTGGTACCAGCACGATGCCCGGGTCGAGTCAGTTCTAGTAAGTCATCGTATTTGCTTTTTTTGTCGAAGTCACTTTCTCCGGCCTCCTTTCCGTCAGGATGAAACACACTTGCCAGTTCGGCGGCAATGTCGTTGAAAAAATGCACTCCTTCTCCATCAGTATCCCACTGGACTTTTTGGACCATTTCTTGTGCCTCCTTTCAGATTTCTCCTTTTATTGCGGCGTCGATTTCTTCGGTCAGGTCGTAACCATTTATTACTTTCCCATCGGCATCAACTATCCTACCTCCTTCTATTCTCACCCTGCCTTCGCTGAAGGCTTTGAGAGTGGCGACAATCAGAGGAAATTCTCGGGCTAATCCATGTTTACGGATTTCTTTAAAGAGTAAGTTATTTTCTCCCTCTCGTCTCCTTATTTCTTCCAGAGACCGGGTTTCTGTCTTTTTCCAATACCTATCGAAGGGTTTTCCTCTGATGGGAAGAGTACAATAAGTGACGGCCGGTCCTTTATCGAGCTCGGGTGTGACCAGGTGCATCATTACCCCTGTTCTTTCAGCTCGATTTTCAATCAGTTGCCAGATCACCTCTTGCCAACTTCCGGTCGGACCACCGGGAGCAGCCGGATGGAGATTTATCATTTTATATTTTTGACACATCTCCTCATCGACAATGAGCATGTAACCGGCCAGGACACAAAGGTCAGGATGAAAGCCTGCCAGTCGCTTCATTACTTCTCTGTCGTATTCCAGCCGCCAAGGATCCGAACGGGGCTCATATCCTCTCGGAGATTGGAAATCCCGGGAAGAGTAATAGATCAGATGAAGGTGGTAACTTCCCACCAGCTTGAAAAACTGGGACGTTTCTTCGGCTTCGCTCGGTCCTCGGTTGCAGAAAACAAAAAGAATTTCTGCTTTAAGTTTGCCTTCCTGGATTTCATTATGAACTACGGTGAGTAGCTGCCGGGCAGCTTCATCTCTGCCAGTCGAAAACCAACCAATTTTCATTACCCACCTCCTTTAAGGTTATTTGGGGGGCGATGAGAACTTCGTTCTCATCTTCACCTTCGCTTCCTTCGGAAGCTCGGTCTCTGATTTCTCAGAGCCCCATTTTTAGTTGAAATCCGCGTTTTAAGGCTTTTTTGCCGATGTCAGTTCGATGATGTTCGCCAGACCAGCTTATTTTAGCAACTGCCTCATAAACGCGTTGCATTGCCTCGGGAATATCCTTTCCCATAGCAGTTGGTCCAATTACT
>PETJ01000007.1 GCA_002781125.1 Candidatus Nealsonbacteria bacterium CG01_land_8_20_14_3_00_12
GCTGATGGCGGAATAAAAATTCCCGATGAAGCAAACCAAGACGTGGCAAAACCAGGCGATATAACCAAAGCCCTAGCCCTCGGCACCCAAACAGTAATGATGGGAGGGCTATTGGCTGGTTTGGATGAGTCGCCGGGAAAGAAAGAATTTGATTATGAAGAGAATCGAATGGTCAAAAAATATCGAGGCATGGGCTCTTTAGAAGCAATGGAAAGAAGGTCAGCGGTAAGATATGCTGTGGATAAAACCAAAATAAAAATTCCAGAAGGCAAAGTAATAAAAGTTCCCTATCGAGGTTCAGGATATGATTTTATTCCCCAACTCATTGCCGGCGTAAAACAAAGCCTCCAAAAACAAGGATTCAAAAATATCAAAGAACTCCAAGAAGAGGCCGACATCCGTCCTATTTAATTTAGGATAGAAAAATGGCATAATAAATAAGGAGGGTTAATTTTTTAATGTTCTTTTCATTCATTAAATAAAAGGAAGGAGGTAAAAGAGAAATGTGTGGTATATTTGGAATAGTTAGCAATGAAAGTGTAGCACCGAAAATTCCCCTCGGCCTTCTTGGGCTTCAACATCGAGGAGAACAAGGCGCTGGAGTAGCTATTTCCGATGGTTTCGAGCTTTATGAACATAGAGATACAGGTTTAATTACTGAAGTGTTCAACGAGAAAAATAGAGAAGAGATTTTTAAGAGGTTGCCAGGAAGACTTGGTATTGGTCACACCCTTTATTCCACTGTCGGGAAGGGAGGAGAGGAGAAACAACCGAGAACCTTCCAGCCCCTCGTTGGAGAGTTCCATGGCCAACCTTTTGCCCTAGCTCATAATGGTAACCTGATTAGGCTTGATGGATTAAGAAGAGAGGCTGAAGCAAAAGGATACAAGTTTCAGTCAGAAGTTTCCGATACTGAGGTAATTGTAGCTTTATTGGCCACCTCTCCGGAAAAAGATTTCTTGGAAGCCCTGCGAAAAGTTCTACCGCGACTTGAAGGAGCCTTCGCCCTCACCATTGTGTTTCGTGATAAAGTCATCGGTGTTCGGGATAGATACGGCATTAGACCGCTATGCCTGGGCCGAGATGCCACCAGTTTCATTTTGGCATCAGAGGAATCTGCCCTCAATACTTTGAAAGCGAGTTTGGTTAGAGAGGTTCAACCCGGAGAATTAATAGTTTTAGGCAGACATGGGAGAGAAAATTCTTTTATTTGGGCAGAGAATCCTCAGCTCCGAATTTGTATATTTGAATTTATCTACTTTGCCCGACCAGATAGCCGGCTGGCTGGTCAGCGAGTTAACTCCTATCGAGAGAACGCTGGTTGGGGAGTAGCTACTGAGCATCCAGTCAAGGCGCATATGGTTTGTTCGGTACCCGACTCAGGAGAGATTTATAACTATAGCGTCGCCCAGGTTTTAAAGATTCCGGTACGGAAAGCGATTCTCCGAAGCCGCTATTTTACCACTAGGGCTTTTATGGCAGCTCGAGACGTCGATAGAGGGGCACTAGTGAGACAAAAGCTTTTCATTCTGAGAGAAGTTGTCCATGGTAAGAAAGTGGTAATCACCGAAGATTCTATTGTCCGAGGTGACACCTCACCAGAAGTGGTGGCGATGCTAAGAGAGGCCGGAGCAGTCGAGGTTCATGAATTGGTTGGATCAGCCCCTCTTCGTTGGCCCTGTTTTTTAGGAATTGATTTAGCTACTCGAGTAGAACTGGCTGCTGCTGGCTTGACTGAAGAAGAGGTGGGCAGGAAAGTGGTCCACGCTGACTCTTTAGGTTATCTCAGTTTCGAAGGGATGATTAAAGCTTCCGGCTTGCCACGAGAAAGTTTTTGTTTGGGCTGTTTTATCGGCCCAGAAGGGTATCCAATTGAACCGCCATCAGAGATTCTTAATTCTTGACAAAAGGCTCCGCAGATGCGGAGCCTTTAAATTGTTTTCTAGATTTGATTAACTTTTTACTTTTTCTACTATTTTTTCAAAAATTTGGGGATGGTTTTGGGCGAGGTTAGCTAAAATTTTTCTATCGAGTTCAATTTTGTTTTTCTTCAGGCCGTAGATAAATTTACTATAAGAGATGCCGAGCTGGCGGCAGGCGGCATTAATTTGGATTTGCCAAAGCGCTCTAAACTCTCTTTTTTTTGCCTTTCTATCTCTATAAGCATACTCCCAGGCATGAAGTAGGGCTTCTTTAGCCCTCTTTATTTTTGCCTTCCTTCCCCAACGAAAACCCTTGGCATATTTTAGTAAATGCCTTCTTCTTTTCTGTGACATTTTACCTCCTTTTACTCTTACCATAATTAATGAATTAGTTTTTTAATTTTTTTCGCTTCGGCTTTTGGAACCTCGACCCATTTCCGACTTTTTCTAATTTGTTTCCCTGTTTTTTTGGCTCGGTAATGGTCAAGACCGGTCGGTCTTCTCAAAACTTTTCCGGTTCTTGTAATTTTAAAACGTTTTAGAATGGATTTCCTCGTCTTTAGCATATTATTCTTTAGCAATTATCATCGTAAAGCCTCTTGGCTCTCTTTTTAGCTCCCTTTCCACTTTATATGGAATTAGTCCGGCTAAAATTTCTAAGAACTTATTTATTTTTTCTTTAGCAAATTCAGGAAGAGCTTTTTCCCTTCCTCTCAATGGAAGCTCCATTCTGACTTTGTCTCCCCTCTTTAAAAAATTTTCTGCCTGCCGAGCCCTGGTTTCTAAATCGTGGGGAGAGATATTAAACCCCAATCTTACTCCCTTAAGCTCGCCAGCCCTTTTTATTTTAACCTTTCTTTCCTTTTTTTGTAGGGCATAAAGATATTTCCCATAATCCATTATTTTACAAACCGCAGGCGTTACTTTTTCCGTTACCTGAACTAAATCTAAATTGCGCTCCCTGGTTATCCGGAGCGCTTCCTCTAATTCTAAAACACCAACTTGCTTTCCTGTTTCATCAATTACCCTAACTCGGGGAGCCCTTATTTGATTGTTGACTAATGGTCGTTTTAACAAATAACTAAAAACTAATTTTTGTGGAGGTGCGGAGCTTTGAACTCCGATCCAGAAACTTTGCCAAAATATTTCTACAGATTTAGTCTGTCTTAGTTTGGAATACTAGACCGACAGACAAATCTAGTACCACTATTTGTCTCTTTTTTTCGATAGTTTTCGAGACAAAAAGAACTACCTATCTCGATGATATGACACCTACCTTTAGCTATCGAGAATCACTAATGGAGATGGCTTTAGGCAAAAGCTAAAGCGGGTTTGTTGAATAAGTTGGCACTTATTTTTTGCTAGAAGTTTAATGAGTTTCTAGTAAACTCAATCTGCCTATTTTGACAAAAAATTTCTGTCGAAACTTCTCACCCCCTTAATTTTAATTCCCTTTTTAATTCTCGCTCTATTTCCCGTTTTCTAATTAACTCTCTTTTGTCAAATTTCCTCCTCCCTTTAGCTATTCCAAATTCCAGTTTTATTTTTCCATTTTTAGTATATACCCTCAAAGGTATTAAAGTCAAGCCCTTTTGTTTTGCCTTACCAATTAGATATTGAATTTCCGATTTTTTCAAAAGAAGCTTTCTCGAGCGTTCGGGATTATAATCGGGTGGTGCATTTTTTGGCTGATAAGGAGAAATTTTCGCTCCAATCCAAAAAACTTCGCTGTCTTTAATAATAACGTAGCTCCCAGCTAAATTTACCCCCCTCGTTTTTAAAGATTTCACTTCCTGGCCAATTAAAGAAACTCCCGCCTCAAATTTCTCTAAGATTTCGTAGTTAAAATAAGCCTTTTTATTTTCAGCCAAAACCCTCACCCCGTTAGAAGTCTGCCGTTATATAACATATAGTTAATTTCAGACAGACTTTTGTTTTTTAATTCTACCCCGTTATTGCAGAGCAGAAAAAATTTCTATAATTTTTTCTGCCAAAGACTTCTAACGGGGCTCATAAATTCATTTTAACACAAATCCTTTAAATTTTAAGCGAATTAAGGTAGAATTAAGAATATGGCAAGAGAGGAAATAATAAAATTAATTCAAAAAGCAACCGGAGAAAAGCCAGAAAAGATTAAAGTTGAACAGCCGGGAGATGTATCTCACGGTGATTATTCAACCAATATCGCCCTTCAGCTTAAGAAAGACCCAACCGAAATAGCCAGAAAATTAAAATCTGGCATATTTGAGAAAGTCGAAGTGGCTGAGCCGGGTTTTATTAATTTTTTTCTCTCAAAGGAATTTTTACAAAAGCAGGTTGAGGGAATTTTAAAACAAGGAGAGAAATTCGGTCAATTAAAGATTGGGAAAAATAAAAAAACTCAAGTTGAATTTATCTCGGCAAATCCTACCGGCCCCCTTCACATTGGAAATGGCAGAGGTGCTTTTTTTGGAGATACTTTGGCTAATATTTTAGAAAAAGCTGGATATAAAATAACAAGAGAATACTACATCAATGATGCCAAAGCCAATACCCAGATTAAGACCTTAGGCCAAACCGCTTTAGGCAGAGGAACGACTTATTTAAATTCATATCTACAAGAAAAAATCTTAAATCTTAAATCTAAAATCTTAAATCTTCGAGATGGAGGGGAAGCTGGTTATTTATTAGCTCAGGAAATTCAAAAAGACACCAAAGACTTTATTGAAAATAAATTAAAAATTAAATTTAATAGCCGGGTTTCGGAAGAAGATTTATATAAAAAAAATAAAGTTGATAAAATTTATAATTGGTTAAAGAGTAAAAATTTTGTTTATCAAAAGGAGGGAGCGTGGTGGATAAAAACCGCCCAATTTGGGACGCCACCCACCCTCCTCCCTCCCGCTTCGCGGGCCCCTACTCAAGACTGGGTGATAATTAGAAGCCAAGCAGAAGGCGGAGAACCAACTTATCTATTATCAGACATTGCCTATCATAAAGATAAGTTTGATAGGGGATTCAAAAAAATAATCGATATCTGGGGAGCAGACCATCAGGGACACGTTGGGAAAATAAAGGCAGTGGCAAAAATGCTCAATTACAAGGGAGATTTAGATATTTTAATTTCCCAGGTTGTTCGATTAAAAAAGGGAAAAATCTCAAAAAGAAAAGGAGAAGTTGTCGCCTTAGAATGGTTAATTGATGAAGTTGGTTTAGATGCAGCCAGATTTTTCTACCTGATGAAGTCTTTGGATACCCAGATGGAGTTTGATGTCGAATTGGCCAAAGAGAAGTCAGAAAAAAGCCCGGTTTATTATATTCAGTATGCCCACACCCGAATTTGCGGAATATTAAGAAAAGTAAAACATCCCACATCCAACATCAAACATCTAACCCTTTTAAACCACCCGAGTGAATTAGGACTCATTAAACAACTTATTAGATTCCCAGAGATTATTGAGGACACGGCTAAGGATTATCAAGTTCAAAGAATTCCTCAGTATGCCATAGATTTAGCAACTTCTTTCCATCAATTTTATCGAGATTGTCGAGTTATTTCCGATGATGAAAATCTTAGTCGGGCCCGTTTGGGATTGATTTTAGCCACCCAAACAGTTTTAAAAAATGCTTTAAATTTAATGGGGGTTAGCGCTCCAGAAAAAATGTAGTATGAATTTGAATTTCCCGAAATTAGAAAAGAAAATATTGAAGTTTTGGCGGAGAAATAAGATTTTTGAGAAATCAATTATGCAAAGAAAAAGGGCTCGAAATTTTGTTTTTTATGAGGGACCGCCAACGGCTAATGCTGCTCCAGGAATTCACCATGTTTTAGCCAGGGTTTACAAAGACATAATCTGCCGTTATCGGGCAATGCGAGGATTTAAAGTTTTACGAAAAGCTGGCTGGGATACCCATGGATTGCCCGTTGAATTAGAAATCGAAAAGAAATTGGGATTGAAAAGCAAAAAAGATATCGAAAGATATGGCATTGCCAAATTTAACAAATTATGCAAGGAATCTGTCTGGCATTATAAAAAAGATTGGGAAAAGCTAACTGAAAGAATCGCCTTTTGGTTAGAGCTGGAAAATCCTTATATTACTTATACGCCTGATTACATTGAAACAGTTTGGTGGATTTTAAAACAAATTTATAAGAAAAGATTATTATACCAAGATTATAAAGTGGTTCCTTATTGTCCGAGGTGCGGAACCTCACTCTCTAGCCATGAAGTAGCTCTGGGATATGAAAAAATAAGGGAACCTGCCATCTACATAAAATTCGAAATCCGAAATCCGAAATTTGAAACCAGGGGAAGAAGTTATTTATTAGTCTGGACAACCACACCCTGGACCCTGCCAGGTAATGTGGCGATTGCCGCAAATCCGGAATTCGTATACGTGGAGGCCAAAGTTAATGATGAGTATTTAATTTTAGCTAAAGAAAGACTGAATGTTTTAGGAGGTAATTACGAGGTGATTAAGAAATTTAAGGGGAAAGATTTAGTCGGTTTGAGATATAATGGTCTTTATCCTCCCGATGAGGAGATTTCAAAGATTGCCTATAAGGTAATTCCAGCCGATTTTGTTTCTCTTGAGGAAGGGACAGGACTTGTTCATATTGCTCCTGCTTTTGGAGAAGAAGATATGGAAACTGGAAAAGAGAATGATTTACCGATTTTATTAAATGTGGGTGAGGAAGGAAAATTTACTCTGGATGTTAAAAAATGGGCAGGCCTTTACGTAAAAGATGCTGATCCCCTAATCATCGAGGATCTAAAACAGAGAAAGCTCTTGTTTAAAGAAGAAAAATATCTCCATGATTATCCTTTTTGCTGGCGATGTGATAGCCCCCTTTTGTATTATGCAAAGCAAAGCTGGTTTATCAATATGCAGAAAGTAAAGAGAGATTTAATCAAAAA
>PETJ01000020.1 GCA_002781125.1 Candidatus Nealsonbacteria bacterium CG01_land_8_20_14_3_00_12
ACGCAGCTCTCTTCGCTTTAAAGATTTAGGTATGGCAAAAGAGAATTTAATTAGAAAAAAGGCAATTGAAATTTTAAGGCGCGATAAATGGATTGTGTGGTTCGCTCCTAAAGTAAAATTTCAACAAACTGATGTTTTTGGAATTATTGATTTGATGGCCCTAAAAGGAAAGAGGCAAAAAAATATTCAATTGACAACGCCGCCGAATGTTTCAGCTAAAAGAAAAAAAATAATCAATTTCCTTCAAAAATATAAAGTGGAACTCCCGGTGGAAATCTGGGCCTGGAATTCTCGAAAAAAGGAATTCAAAAAAGAAAGGATTAATATAAAAATAAGGGAAGTTTGAGGACTTGACAAGCTTTTTTGGAAATCTATAATACTTTTTAGAACCCCGTAAAATAAGGGGTTATGGTTTTTAAAAGTAGAATCGTCAAAGGTCGAGACAATTTAAAAAGGTAACTTCCAAAAATTATGATTGAAAAGAAAATTTTAACTCCTTTTGTTAACCAAGAAGAACCTGAAACTCCGGAAGAGAAAGAAGAGGGAGAAGAAGAGAAAGAAGAGAAAGAAGAAAGCGAGTAGGAAACTTAACCGAGCACATAACTATGTGCTCGGTTTTTTAGACCAATCTTACAAACTTTCTTTTCCCCACCTGAATTATCATCCCTTTTTTTATTTGGACAGTTCCTCGCCAATTCTCCTCGATTTTTCCATCAATTTTTACTCCTTTTTGCAAAATTAATCTTTTAGCTTCAGATTTTGAGGAAGCTAATTTTGTTTTAACTAAAAATTCTAAGATATTTAATTTCTCCTCTTTAATTTCAATTCCCCGTATTCTTGAGGGTAATTTTCTCTCTTTAAAAACTCTTTCAAATTCTTTTTCAGCAGCTTCGGCCGCTTTCTTTCCGTGATAAATCCTAACAATTTCCTGTGCTAAGGCGGCCTTTGCATCCCTTGGATTTAATTTTTTGATTTTTTCAATCTCAGCTAAAGACGTCCTAGTTAAAAGTTTGAAATAATCGAAAATTAAATCATCGGGAATGGACATAATTTTCCCAAACATTTGGCTAGGAGTATCCTCAATCCAGATACAATTACCAGAGGTTTTACTCATCGGTCTTCCGTCAATCCCTAAAATCATTGGGCAAGTCAAAACAAACTTTTCTTTATTTCTCATTTTCCCCATCAACTCCCTACCGATAAGCATATTGAAAGTTTGATCGGTTCCTCCGATCTCAAGGTCGACATTTAAAAAAACTGAGTCGTAACCTTGAAGCAAGGGATACAGGGTCTCGTGAGCCCAGACGGTTTGGCCCATTTTAATTCTTCTCTGAAACATTTCCCTTTGAAATAATTTCACGGCGCTAATCTGGGAGGCAATTTTAATAATATCTTTAAGTTTTAATTTCAAAAGCCAATCTCCGTTGTATTTAATTTTTACTTTTGAGAAGTTCAGTATTTTCCCAGCTTGTCTTTTCCAAGTTTGGATATTTTTTTTAACTTCTTTCTCGGACATTAGAGGTCGGGTTTTTAACCTCAGAGAAGGGTCGCCGGCTAAAACGGTTCCCGTGCCAATAACCAAAATGGCTTCATGGCCTAAACCAGCAAATTCCTGAAGTTTTCGAAGAGTGACAGTGTGGCCTAAGTGAAGTTTGGGAGCAGTGGGATCAACGCCTAGGTAAAGCCTAATCCTTCTTTTTTCCATCAATTTTTTTAAAGCCTCCCTGCTCGGTAAAACCTGCTCTACTCCCCGAGTTAAAACCTCTTCGACTTTTTTAGCTTCAATATTTATTTTCATATTTTTTATTATATCAGTGAATCGAAAAATTGTAAATTTAGCTAAAATTTATTAAGATTAAATTGTGGCTGAAAGAAAATATTACCGGAAAACTTATCAAAAAACTAAAAAAAGGAGGGGGCTTTTTTTTATTTTAAAATTTTTTGTTTTTTGTTTTTTATTTTTTGTTTTTTTCTCTCTGGCTTTATTTATTTTCTATGCCAAAGATCTTCCCCGGCCAGAAAAATTTGCTGAAAGGCAACTTCCCCAAACTACTAAAATTTATGACAGGACTGGCGAAATTCTTTTATATGAAATCTATGGTGAGGAAAAAAGAACCTGGGTCCCTTTAGTTAAAATCCCGGAATATTTAAAGCAGGCAGCGATTTCGGCCGAAGATGCTAATTTTTATCATCACCCGGGAGTTGATTTTAATGGAATTGTCAGGGCAATCCTGGCTGATTTAAAAATCGGCAGACCGGTTTATGGCGGCTCCACCATCCCCCAGCAATTAATTCGTTCCACTTTTTTATCTATTGAAAAAACGGCTGAAAGAAAAACCAGGGAAATTATCTTGGCTCTGGAGTTAGACCGCCGTTATCCTAAAGACCAAATCCTTGAATGGTATTTAAATCAAGTTCCCTTTGGCCAAAATGCTTATGGGGTAGAGGCAGCCAGCCAGACCTATTTTAAAAAATCAGTTTCGGAAATATCTTTAGAAGAGGCGGCTACCTTAGCTGCTTTAATCCGCGCTCCCTACCTTCTTTCTCCTTATGAAGCGGAAGGGAAGGAAAAACTTCTTTTAAGGAAGGATTATGTTTTAAACCGAATGGCAGACGAAGGGTATTTAACCAAAAGCGAGGCCGAGGCGGCAAAACAAAAAGAATTAAATTTTTCTGAAAAGAGGACCGAGATTAAGGCTCCTTATTTTACCATTTGGGTACAGGAACAGTTAGAAGAAAAATATGGAAAAGATTTTTTAAGAGAAAAGGGGTGGAAAGTTTATACTTCTTTAGACTGGGAATTACAGGAATTAGCAGAAAAAACAGTTAAAGATGGGATTGATAGAAATAAAAATTATAATGCTTATAATGCGGGTTTAGTAGCTATTTCACCAAAAACCGGGGAAATTTTAGCAATGACAGTCGGAATTGGAAATTATTATGCTTTACCTTATCCAGAGGACTGCCTCGAAGGAAAAACTTGCCTTTTTGATCCAAAGTTCAATGTTGTCGTTGGCACAAAAGAAAGCCCAGGCCGTCAGCCAGGCTCGGCCTTTAAACCTTTTATTTATGCCACCGCCTTTAAAAAAGGATACACAGATATTACCCAAGTTCTCGATGCCTTTACCAATTTTGGTCTTTGGGGAAACAAGGAATACACTCCTCAAAATTATGATGAAAAATTTCGAGGTTGGGTTCCTTTAAGGCAAGGGCTGGCTCAATCTTTAAATGTGCCCTCAATAAAGGTCCTTTATTTGGCCGGCTCTGAGACAAAATTAGAAAGTTTAGAAATTAATAATTTCCTGGGGAAAGAGAACACTCTCCTCCAGGGTTTAAAGGAAAGTATTGAGACGGCAAAGGATTTAGGGATAACTACTTTAAACAAGCCAATTTCTGCTTATGGCCCGGCAATTGTTTTAGGGGGGGGAGAAGTAAATTTATTAGAAATGACTGCAGCTTACGGTGTTTTTGCTAACGACGGATTGAAAGTAGAGTTATCTCCAATTTTAAAAATTGAAGATGAAAAGGGAAATGTTATTTTTGAAAATAAAAAAACGCCAAAGAGGGTTTTAGAAAGTCAAATCGCGCAGCTACTCACTGATATTTTATCAGATAACGAGGCAAGAACACCGATGTTCGGGCCGAGGTCTCATTTATATTTTGAAAATTATAAAGTGGCCGCTAAAACTGGGACAACCGATAATTTCCGGGATTGTTGGACAATGGGCTATACCCCCTCAATTTCAGTTGGGGTTTGGGTGGGTAATAACAATAATACACCAATGATAAAAAAACAGCCCGCCGCAACCGTGGCCGGGCCAATTTTCCATAGCTTCCTTGAGCAGGCGTTAACTATCCTGCCTTAATCGGCATTACCACATAAATATAACTTTGGTCTCCCATCGGTTTGAAAACCGCTGGCCCTTCTGGCCCGGTTAGCTCGAAAACTACTTCCGGGCTTTTTATGTCTAATAATCCATCAACCAAAAACCGGTGGTTAAAAGAAATCTCCAGCTCTTTCCCTTTTCCTTTACCAACTAAATAACTGTGGTATTCTCCTAAATCTGGATTTTGACTGAAAATTTCAACTTTCTCGCTTTTGGGGTCGATTTTTAGTTTAACTTCATTAATTTTCCCGCTAAAAAGAGAGGCTGATTTAATTTGGTTTAAAAATTCATTTCTTTGGAAGACAACCTGAGTCTCAAATTTTTTAGGCAAAATCTCTTCGTAGTTTGGATATTCTCCTTCAATCAGACGAGAGATAAGCTGAATTTGAGGATGGGCGGTCTCTTCCATTGGTAATTCAAATAAGATTTGGTTTGGCGAGAAGTAAACCCGGAGTTCCCCTTCTTTTTCTCCAAAAATATTAATGATTTCCCGAGCTGCTTTTTGGGGGAGAATTAAGGTATACTCTTTGGATAAAGAGGTTGGCGGAAGATAAAAAGTTTTCTCTCCTAATCGAAAACTGTCGGTGGCTACCATTTTAATAGAGTCTTTTTGGAAAACAAGATAAACCCCGGAAATTTCAGGTTTGGCTGAAGATATTGCAGGAATATCAACAACAAGGTTTAAACTTTGGCAAAAGGAACGGCTATCAACTAAAATAGAATCTCCTCCGCTAATTTGAGGGATAATCGGAAAATCTTCGGGATTCAATCCTTTTAGAACTGTCCGATAGTTTTCACACTCGATAGCTAAACTAAGCCCCTTTTCTTCTAAAAGAATTTGTTTATTAGGAAGACAGTTAACTAAAGTGGAAAAAAGACGGGCTGGTACGGCAATTTGCCCTTCCCGTTCTATTTTAGCCAAACTCCACCATTTAATTGCTAATTCCAAATCGGTCGTTGATAAATTAAGGAAGTTTTTCTCGGTTTTAAGTAAAATATTATTTAAAATTGTCAAAGATGGGGATTTTGGAGAAACCCTTTCAACGATTCCTAAACCTTCTTTTAATTTTTCTTGTAATATTAAGAGTTTCATATAGTTATTAGTTATTATTACTAGTAAGGTGGAAAAAATTTTTTTTCGACTGAAATTGAAACTAAGTGAACTTGTTAAATAGTTGGGGATTTTTTGTAAAAATTTCCTTAACTTTTAATTTTAGCATTCTCTCCCCCCTTTTATCCACTAAAAATTCGCTGCCTTATTAAGTTGATTTCATCATTAAGGCTTTCACTTCCTTCTAATTCTCTGACGATTTTTTCATGTGAATGAATAGCTGTAGTATGGTCTTTCCCCCCGAATCTTCTGCCAATAAAAGGATAGGAACTCTTTAAATCCTCTCTTAATAAATACATAGCTATTTGTCTAGGCCTGACAATTTCTTTTCTTCTTGAAGAAGATAATAAATCTCTTTCTTTTAAATCATAGAATTCAGCTACAGCCTGAAGTATCTTTTTTGGGGTGACGACTTTGGCCGGAGAGAGAATGAGGTTTTTGAGTAAAGATTTTGCAATTTCTAGGCTAGGGGCTTGATTTTGTAATTTTTGGTAAGCTGAAAGACGGTTTAAAGCTCCCTCTAATTCCCTGATATTTCTCTGAATATTTGTTGCTATATAATTTAAAACATCTTCCGGAAGTTCAATTTTCCGCTCCTGGGATTTAGTTTTTAAAATTGCTATTCTCGTTTCATAATCAGGATAACCAATATCAGCTATCATTCCCCCTTCAAAGCGGGACCTCAATCTTTCAGCCAGGGCTGGGATTGCTTTTGGTGGCCGGTCGGAAGACAGAACGATTTGTTTATTTTTTTCATAAAGATAATTAAAAGTGTGGAAAAATTCTTCTTGGGTTTTTTCTTTCCCGGCCAAAAACTGAACGTCGTCTAAAATTAAAACATCTATTAAGCGGTATTTTGATTTAAAACTTTCAACTTCACGATTTCGGATCGCCGTTACTACCCCAGCCGTAAATTTTTCCGAAGGAATATATTTGACTTTCTTTTTGGGGGTTTCTTTAGTTACCTCATTCCCAATTGCTTGTAAAAGGTGGGTTTTCCCAAGGCCTACTCCTCCGTAGACAAAAAGGGGATTATAAACAAAACCAGGATTTTTTGAGACCGCCCAAGCAGCGGCATGAGGTAGTTCGTTGAATGGGCCGACAACAAAATTTTCAAAAGTGTATCTTGGGTTAAGGTTAGTCTCTTTATCAATTTTAAATTCTTGAAATTCAAGTTGACCAACCTCAGAGAGAGAGGGAGCAAGAGCTTTTTTAAAAATCTTTAATCCGGCTTTCCCGACCATATATTTAACCTCCTTAACTTCTCCATCTAGGCTATGCAAAATTTTTAAAATAGCTTTCCCATATTTTTGTTCAAGCCATTCTTTGGCAAAAGAATTTGGGGCAGAAACCATCACCTGGTATTCTTCCTTAGAAATAATTTCGGTATTTTTAAACCAGGTGGCGAAATTAGCCGGGGAGATATTCAATTGGATCTGGGCTAAAACTGCCTGCCAGAGTTCTTCCTTAGTCATAAATCAACGAATAACGAATTTGTTACGAATAAGCGAAGATACGAATTCGTTAACATTTTAATTATACTATAGAAGTCAAGAGAAAGTAAAATCGAAAAAAATGCCAATTTTGTTAATAATTTGGGTAAAACCTGTGGATTGACTACCCTTCTTTTAATTTGTAAAATAAACGATATGTCAATTACTTACCAGCCAAAGCGAAGAAAAAGAAAAAGGACTCACGGCTTCAGGGCTAGAACAAAAACCTTTGGAGGGAGAAGGGTTCTT
>PETJ01000032.1 GCA_002781125.1 Candidatus Nealsonbacteria bacterium CG01_land_8_20_14_3_00_12
AATTTATTTCATTGAAGGAAACGGAAAAGGGAGTAGAAATTATAAAGCCATCAATTTATCTTCGACAAGAAATCAATGGGAATCCAAAATATGTTGCCTTACCTGGAGACTGGCTTCATTACGAAATTTATTTTAAAAATATTGGCGATGATGATTTAAATAATTTATTTATGATTTCCAATCTCGAAGGAGAGGCATTTGATTTTCAGACGATAAAATCGGATTTGGGAAATTTTGAGCCCGGAGACAATTCAGTTATTTTCGATTGGCGCCGGGTTTCTAAACTTCAATATTTAGCTCCAACCGAAGAAGGGAAAGCCGATTTCTGGATAAAGTTAAAGGATGATTTAGGAAATGTCAAAAATCCGGTTTTAAGAAATAAAGTTTTCGTTTCCCAGGTGAAAGAAGAATTTGTGACTAGAATTAGTTCAAAATTGGAAATAGTTCAAAAGGGATATTTCCAAGACGAAGTTTTTGGCAATTCAGGTCCCATTCCACCCAAGGTTGGTGAGAAAACTACTTATACCATAATCTGGCAGGTGAAAAATTATTATTCAGATGTTAAAGATGTAAAAGTAAAAGCAGTTCTGCCAACTCAGGTTAATTTAACTGGGAAAATTTTTCCTGAAGAAGAGGCATCAAAATTTTCTTTTGATTCCGAAAGCAGGGAAATTGTCTGGCTAGTTCGAGATTTAGAAAGAGGCAAGGGGGTTCTTACTCCCGCTCCAAATATCGCTTTTCAAATTGAGTTTTTGCCTGAGGAAGGGCAATTTGGCCAGACTCCAGAAATCATTGGTCAAGCTAAAATTGCTGGTGAAGATAGCTGGACAGAGATGACCTTACAATCTGTTGCCTCGGCTATTAACACCACTTTACCAGACGACCCAACCATAGTTGAGGAAATGGGTCGAGTTCGATAAAAATATGACTGATTTAATGTCAAAAATCATATCTTTATGTAAAAGGCGAGGATTTATTTTTCAATCTTCGGAGATTTATGGCGGGTTTGGTTCTTGTTATGATTTCGGGCCCCTGGGGGTGGAAATGAAAAATAATATTAAGAAAGCCTGGTGGGACGAAATGACAAAAAACCAGAATCCGCCAGCTGGCGGAATTGTTGGCTTGGATGCAGCAATTTTAATGAGCCCAAAAGTCTGGGAAGCATCTGGTCACTTAACGGCTGGTTTTGCCGATGAGTTGGTGGAGTGCAAAGAGTGTCATAAAAGGTTTCGATTAGATGAGTTAAAGATGAAAAAATGTCCAGAATGCGGTGGTCAACTCACTGAACCAAGAAAATTTAATTTAATGATGAAAACACATATCGGGCCGGTGGAAGATGACGCAGCATTTACTTATTTAAGGGCGGAAACTTGTCAGGGGATTTATGTTAATTTTGAGAATATTTTGAATACAATGAGATTAAAAATTCCCTTCGGGGTAGCTCAGATTGGAAAGGCGTTTCGAAATGAAATTACTCCAGGCGATTTTATTTATAGAACTCGCGAATTTGAACAAATGGAAATGCAGTGGTTCTGTCACCCGAAAGATGCTGAAAAATATTTTGATTACTGGCAAAAAGAAAGATTAAATTGGTATATAAATTTAGGAATTAAAAAAGAAAACTTAAGAATTAAAGAAGTTCCGGTAAAAGAAAGGCCTCATTATGCTAAACAAGCTCTTGATTTAGAATATAAATTCCCTTTTGGCTGGAAAGAAATTGAAGGAATTCATAATCGGGGAGATTGGGATTTATCTAATCATTCCAAGTATTCTGGTAAAGATCTCAAATACGAAGGTTACTATCCTTATATTATCGAAACTTCTGGTGGAGCTGATAGATCCTTTTTGGCTTTTTTATGTGATGCCTATCAAGAGATTCTGGGCGGAAGAACAAAAACAACGAAAGCAGTAAAAGAAATTGAAATTTTATTAAAATTAGATAAAAAAATCGCTCCAATTAAAATAGCCATTTTGCCTTTAGTTAGAAACAAACCGGAATTGGTCAAAAAAGCCAAAGAAGTTTATCAATTACTAAAACCTCATTTTACCTGTCAATACGACGAATTAGGTTCAATCGGCAGAAGGTATCGGAGAGTTGACGAAATAGGATGCCCCTGGGCAATTACGATTGATTTCGAGACCTTAAAAGACGATACTGTTACCTTGCGCTACCGCGACACAATGAAACAAGAAAGAGTGAAAATTAAAGAGCTTATTAAAATTATAAAAGAAAAATTAAATACTCAATGAATCTTCGATTCATTTCGATCTTCAATTTATTTTCAATAAATTTCGATGTTTAAAAAGACTACTCTTGAAAATGGCTTGAGGATTATAACTGTTCCTCAAAAAGAAACTCAGTCCTTAACAGTTTTAGTATTAGTTGGAACTGGCTCAAAATATGAAACAAAAGAAATAAATGGCATTTCCCATTTTTTAGAACACATGTTTTTTAAAGGAACAAAAAAGAGAAAAAGTATGATGGCTGTTGCCGACTCCCTGGATAAAATTGGCGGAATTTATAACGCCTTTACTTCGGAAGAATACACTGGGTACTTTGCTAAAGTCGCCGCTCCTCATCTGGAACTCGCCCTAGATTGGGTTTCCGACATCTATTTAAATAGCGCCTTACCAGAAAAAGAAATTGAAAAAGAAAGAGGGGTAATAATTGAAGAAATTAACATGATTTATGACCACCCCACAAGCTACATTGGTAGCTTGTGGAATAAATTATTATACGGAAATCAACCAGCTGGTTGGGATGTCATTGGAACAAAGGAAAGTGTAGCTAAAATCAGCCGTCAGCAAATTTTAAACTATCTCAAATCTCAATATACAGCCCAAAATACTATAATTTGTATAGCCGGGAAAATAAATCCAGCCCAAGTAATAAATAAAATCAAAAAATATTTCTCTAAGATTAAAACGACCCAACCTGAATCAAAACTTCCGGTCATTGAAAAACAAAGTCAGCCCCAGTGTTTAGTCCATTTTAGGAAGACCGACCAAACTCATTTGGCTTTAGGGGTGAGGGCCTATAATATTTTTCACCCCCAAAGGTATACCCAGGAAATTCTTGGAATAATTTTGGGAGGAATGATGAGTTCCAGGTTATTTATTGAAATAAGGGGGAGATTGGGAATAGCCTACTACATAAAAACTGAGGTTTTGACCGATTCCGATACTGGCTGCCTATCAACTTCAGCTGGGATTGATAATAAAAATGTTGAGAAAGCAATTTCAGCTATTTTAAAAGAATATAAAAAGCTTTGCCAAAAAAAAGTCCTTGAAAGCGAACTCAAAAAAGCCAAGGATAATATAAAAGGAAAAACAGCCCTTCTCTTGGAGTCTTCCGATGTCCTATCTTTTTTTTATGCCGGTCAGGAACTTTTAGAAAAGAAAATTTTAACTCCAGAGGAAATTTTTAAAAAAATTGACCGGGTTTCTCTAAATGATATTCTAAAAGTAGCTAAAGATATTTTCCAACCTCAAAAATTAAATTTAGCCCTGATTGGCCCCTTTAAAGATAAGGCAAAGTTTCAAAAACTATTAAAACCATAATGAATAAAATGAATAACGATCACCTTTTAGATATTTCCTGGGGAACAATTCTGAAGGTAGCTATTGCTTTTTTCTGTTTTTACCTTGTTTATTTGGTGAGAGATATTTTAATTTGGTTTATTTTTGCCTTGATTATCGCCATTTTATTTAGTCCAGCCATTGATTTTTTACAAAGAAAAAAAATTCCCCGCGTCTTAGCTGCTGGATTAATCTACATTCTATTTTTGGGAGTTTTAGGCCTCTCAATTTATTTAATTGCTCCTGCTTTTATTTCTGAGATTCAACAGTTCACCCAGCTTTTTTCTCAATACTTTGAAAAATTGACTCCACCTTTAAAACAATTAGGAATTGAAGCTTTTGAGAGTACAGAAAGTTTTACCCTGGCTTTTCAGGAGTGGTTAACTAGGGCCTCGGCTAATATTCTTTCGGCAATAGCTGCTATTTTTGGAGGAATTTTCGCTACTCTCACTATTTTTGCCATTTCTCTTTTTATTTCTTTAGAAGAAAAAGGAACAGAGCGGGCAATATTGCTTTTTATTCCAAAAAGATATGAGGCTCTGGTGTTAACTCTTTTGGAAAAAAGCCAACAAAAAGTCGCCGGTTGGTTTGGGGCGAGAATTCTATGTTGTCTTTTTGTTGGCCTGATGACTTTTCTGGCTCTTAAATTGTTTAATATCAATTATGCTTCTTCCCTTGGTTTCTTTGCCGGAGTAACAAATATGATTCCTATTTTAGGACCGATTTTTGCCGGGGGAATTATCACAATTCTTGCTACCCTTGATTCCTGGCTTAAAGCTACCTTTATCTTAATTGCCTTTATTTTGATTCAGCAAATAGAAGGGAATCTTTTAAGTCCTATTTTAACAAAAAAATTTATTGGATTACCGCCAGTTCTAGTATTGATAGCTGTACTAATGGGGGGAAAATTATGGGGAATTTTGGGAGCAATCTTGGCCATTCCTTTAGCCGGCGTAATTTATGAATTTTTAAGAGATTTTTTAAAGAAAAGAAAAGACGACAACCCACCCACCACCCTCCCGCCTTCGGCGGGCCCCAGCCGGGGAAGGCCAATGATTTTTTAATTTTCACCGACTCAAAATTATGATAAAATTAAAAGGAGTAAAACCTCCTTTTTTAAGATTATGGCAAAGAAAAATAAAAAGTTTTATCTTTCAACTGCACTTCCCTATGTGAACGAATTTCCCCATGCAGGTTGGGCTTTAGAAATTATTCAAGCTGATGTTATTGCGAGATATCATCGGCTTTTAGCTGAGGATGTTTTCTTTTTGACCGGAACGGATGAAAATTCCCTAAAAAATGTGAGAGCAGCTGAGGAAGAAGGCATGAGCGTAAAAAAGCTAGTAGATAGAAATGCAAAGAAGTTCCATGAACTAAAAGATATCTTAAATTTATCTTTCAATGATTTCATCAGAACTACTGAAGAGCGACATATTAAAGGAGCTCAAAAATTATGGAAAGCCTGCCAAAAAGATATTTATAAAAAGTCCTATCGAGGACTTTATTGCGTGGGGTGTGAAGAATTTTATAAAGAAAATGAGTTAGAAAACGGTCTTTGCCCAGAACATAAAACGAGACCCGATTTAGTAGAAGAAGAAAATTATTTTTTCCGACTTTCCAAATATCAAGACAAATTAAAAACAATTATTGAAAGTGATGAAGCCAAAATAATTCCTCAGGTTCGAAAGAACGAAATCATAAGTTTTATAAATTCCGGTCTCGAGGATATTTGTATTTCGCGGTTATCTGAACGCGGCCGAGGATGGGGAATCCCAGTACCCGGGGATCCAAGCCAAATTTTATGGACCTGGTTTGACGCTCTTTCTAACTATGTCAATGCCCTGGGTTACGGAGAGAATAGCAAAAAATTTCAAGAATGGTGGCAAAAAAATGAAAATAAATTACATATTGTGGGCAAGGGAATTTTAAGATTTCATGGGATATATTGGATAGCATTCCTTCTTTCAGCTAAATTGGCCTTACCAAAGATAATTTTTGTCCACGGTTATTTAACTTCCGCTGGACAGAAAATGTCAAAATCTTTAGGAAACGTGATTGATCCTTTCGAGCTAGTGAAAAAATACGGTTGCGACCCCGTGAGATATTTTCTTTTGCGGGAGATTCCCCCAACTGAGGATGGAGACTTCACTTATCAAAAATTTGAGGAACGCTATAACGCTGACCTGGCAAGCGGGTTAGGAAATTTAGTGGCGAGGGTGGTTACATTAGCTGCGGAACTCAAAACTCAAAAGTCAAATCTCAAAAACCGAGCTTCCAAAGGAAGCGAAGGTGAAGATGAAAACGAAGTTTTCATCGCCCCTGAAACTCAAAACTTAAAACTAAAAGAAGAAATTAAAAAAACTCAACAAAAATATAAAAAGGCTTTAGCAGAATTTAAGTTTAATGAGGCGCTAATTTCAACTTGGGATTTGATTAGTTTTTGCGACAAATACATAGAAAGAGAGCGACCTTGGGAGAAGTCAGAAAAACAATTATCAATTATCAATAATTTATTATTTGCTTTGGATAACATTGCCCAACTTCTTCAGCCGTTTTTACCCGAAACTTCAGAAAAAATCAAAAAACAATTAAAAACCAAAAAGAGTCAGCCATTATTTCCGAGGATTTAATTTATGCTAATTGATACCCATGCTCATTTAAATTTCAACGCTTACAAAGCAGATGCCGACGAAGTAATTCGTCGGTCTCTCGAGCAACGGCGAAGGGGGAAGAAGAAAATTTATTTTCTTCGCCCTCTGGATAATCAGGTCTGGATGATAAATGTTGGCACGAACTATGAGACAAGCAAAAGGGCAGTTGAAATTGCCCGAGGACATGAAAAAGGAGTTTATGCAGTAGTTGGGCTTCATCCAATTCATCTAGAAACAGGCCTAGTAAAAATTAAAAATGACGTAGAGGAAATTGAAGTAAAAGCAAGAGAGGAGGAATTCGATTATGAAAAATACAAAGGATTGGCAAAATCTGAAAAAGTGGTAGCAATTGGTGAAATTGGTTTGGATTATTATTATAAACCAAAAACAAAAAGAAAACTGGAATTATTTAAGGAAAAACAGAGAACTGTTCTCGGTCAGCAATTGAATTTGGCTAAAGAATCAAATTTGCCAGTGATTTTTCATTGCCGAATGGCTCACCAAGATTTAATTGATTTTTTAAAAGAAAATCCAGAAATTAGACCAGAAAAAGCGGTAGCTCATGGATTTGTGGGAAATTTAGAAGAACTTCAAAAATATTTGGATTTTGGATATTATATTGGAATTAATGGAATAATTTTTAAAAACATTGAAGGAATTGATTTCGGAGAAAACATTAAAAGAACGCCTCTAGATAAAATTTTAATTGAGACCGACTGTCCATATTTAACTCCGCCGCCGATGGAAGGTAGAAATGAACCTTTGTATGTTAAATACATCGCTGAAAAAATCGCCAGAATTAAAAATATAAGTTTCGATGAAGTGGCTGAAATCACAACGAAAAATGCCAAAAAATTATTTAAAATCCGAGCTTCCATTTAAGGAAGCGAAGGAGAAGATGAGGACAAAATCCTCATCGCCTTCTAAACCAAAAATAGCCATTATTGGCGGAAGCGGGGTTTATGACCCAAAAATTTTTAAAAAAGAAAGAGAGATAAAAATTAAAACTCCTTTTGGATTTTCCTCGGCTCCAATTGAAATCGGTGATTTCTTAGGCAAAAAAGTTGCTTTTTTAGCTCGACATGGGAAAAAACACGAATTTCCCCCTCATAGAGTTCCTCAAAGAGCTAATATTTTTGCTTTGAAGAAATTAAGGGTGGAAAGAATCATTGGAATTTGTGCAGTGGGGTCTTTAAAGAAAGAATTCAAGCCGGGAGATATTGTTATTTGCGACCAATTTATCGATTTCACAAAAAAGAGGGATTATACTTTTTATGACAAAGAAGCTGTCCATGTTTCTTTAGCCGACCCTTTTTGCTCTGAATTAAGGGATTTATTTTTTAAGGAAGCGAAAAAATTAAAAATCCCGGTTCATCAAACTGGAAATTATATCTGTATTGAAGGTCCAAGATTTTCAACCCGAGCTGAGTCAAGATTTTTTAAAAATTTCGCTGACATTATTGGTATGACCTTAATTCCCGAAGTAATTTTGGCTCGGGAATTGGAAATTTGCTATTTATCCTTAGCCATGATCACCGATTACGACGTCTATCAAAAAAGGCCGGTATCGGCAGAGGAAGTCATAAGGACAATGAAAGAAAATTTGGAGAAAATTAAAAAATTGCTAAAAGTGACCATTCCAAAAATTAAAGAAAAAAGAACTTGTCTTTGCAAAAAAGCTCTAAAAAATGCCAAAATTTAGGAAAATTAACAATTCAAAGTGGTATGTGATTACTGGCGGACCTTCTTCAGGGAAAACGACGGTTCTTAGAGAATTAGAAAAACTGGGATATATCATTTATTCTGAGGCAGCTCGAGTTTTTATTGATAAAGAAATGAAAGGAGGAAAGTCATTGGAAGAAATTAGAAGGAACGAAGCTGAATTTCAGAGAAAGGTTTTAAAAATCAAAATAAAAATAGAAAAGAGTGCCCCCCCAAATAAAATCGTCTTTTTTGATAGAGCTATTCCTGATAGTATTGCCTATTATCAAGTTGTTGGACTAGACTCAAGCGAGGTTCTGAAATTTTGCCAGAAAGGGAGGTATAGAAAAATATTCCTTTTTGAACAACTTCCCTTTGATCAAGATTATGCCAGGATTGAGGATGGAAAAACCATTAAAAAATTAAATAAACTTTTGAAAGAAAGCTACGAAAATTTAGGTTATGAAGTAATTGAGATTCCAGCCATGCCAGTTGAAGAAAGATTAAAAAAAATTTTAAGCGAAATAAAAAAATAAAATTATGAAAACTTATGCCAAAGCTGGCGTTGATAGAAAATTAAGAGAAAAGGCAAAAAAATCTTTAGGAGATTTTAAATTAACTTTTAGATTAAGTAAATACGGAAAAATAATAAAGACCCCTTTCAATACTCTTTATCCTGTTGGAAAAGATATTTATCAAGTAAAAACCTCTGATGGGGTTGGAACAAAAGTGCTCATATCTCAGCTAATCAATAGGCACGACACAATTGGAATTGATGCCGTAGCAATGGTCGTTAATGATTGCATAAGATGCGGAGCAAGGCCAATTGCTATTACTGATATGATTGATATTAAAAAATCTGAGCCAAAACTATTAAAAGAAATTCAAAAAGGGCTGATTTTAGGAGCAAAAGAAGCTGATTGCCCGTTAGTCGGGGGAGAAATAGCTGATGTGCCGGAACTCCTCAGTGCCACTTATCATATAAACTGTGATTGCGTTGGAGAAGTAACAAAACTGAATATCATTACTGGGCAGAAAATAAAGCCAGGGGATATAGTAATTGGTTTTCGGAGTTCGGGGATTCATTCCAATGGCTTAACTCTTGCCAGAAAAATTCTTTTTAAAAAATGGGGTGGGGAATATAACACATTTGACAAACCAAAAGGTTTAAAGAAACCCTTAGTTTACGAATGTCTTACGCCAACAAAAATTTATGTTAAACCATTTTTGAAAGTTGCCAAAAGATTTAAGATTTTTGGGGCAGTTAATATTACTGGCGATGCTTATTTGAAATTCAAAAAATTGAATTTTGGCTTTGAATTTTTAAATTTCAAACCCCAGCCAATTTTCGATTTGATTCAAGAAGCTGGAAAAATTTCTGATAAAGAGATGTTTAGCATCTTTAATATGGGTTGGGGCTTCGCTATTATTATTGATAAAAAAGATGCAAACAAAATTTTAGACTTATTAAACAAATTAAAAGTTGAGGCTGAAATAATTGGAGAAGTCGTTAAAGAGAAAAAAATTATTATTAATTATCAGGATAAAAAAATAATTTTGTAAAATGGCATATCGAATTGAAGTCGGTTTTAAAGAGAAAATTAGAGATGCCTTAGGAGAAAAGATAAAGAAAAGAATAATCGAAGATTTGAATATTCCGGTTAGCGATGTCAAAACAATCGATGTCTATACGATTGATGCCGATTTATCAAAAGAACAACTAATTTTCCTTTGCCAGAACCTATTTTCTGACCCAGTGATTCAAGAATTTAGTATAAATAAACCCTTGAAAAGAGATTTTGACCCCGTAGTGAAATTTGGACAAAGCTCCGCTTATTTTGTTTCGCCAAAGGCGAAACAGTCCAAATTCTACTACGGGGTTGATTGGGTAGCAGAAGTTGGTTTAAAGCCCGGGGTGACTGATAATGTTGGTAAAACAGCCGAGAAAGCAATTGAGGATATTTTAAAAAGAAAACTAAACGGTAATGTTTATACTTCCAAGCAATATCTAATTTCCGGAATTTTAAAGAAAGAAGCCATTGAGGGGATTGCTAAAGACCTTTTAGCCAACGAGTTAATTCAACGTTGGTTTATTTTTGATTCTAAATCCTTTTCTGAAAAAGGGCGTTTTCTTCCAATACCAAAAGTTGAGATTCCTCACCAGCCAACCACTTCCCTTATCGATCCAAACGTTGCCGACGAAGAGTTGCTAAAAATTAGCCAAGAGAGAAAGCTGGCTCTAAATCTTCAAGAGATGCAAACAATAAAGAATTATTTTGCCAGACCAGAAGTTATAACCGAGCGACAAAAAATTGGTTTAGACCAAAAGGCAACCGATGCTGAATTAGAAGCCCTGGCTCAAACTTGGTCAGAACACTGTAAGCACAAAATCTTTAATGCCAAAATAAAATACAAAGATAAAGATGGCGAAAAAGAAATAGATAGCTTATTTAATACTTACATTAAAAGTTCAACTAAAAAATTAGAAAAAGAGTTAGATTATGTTCTTTCAACTCTTTGGGACAATTCTGGAGTAATTAAATTTAACGATGACTGGCTTTTGGCAGTAAAATGTGAAACTCATAATAGTCCTTCAAATGAGGAACCCTATGGTGGTGCCATCACTGGAATTGTTGGGGTTTATCGTGACCCGATGGGGACTGGCAAGGGAGGGAAGTTAATTTATGGCACTTATGGTTTTTGCACTGGTAGCCCCTTTTATAATGGCGGCCTGAGACCAAAGTTACATCCTAAAAGGCTTTTGGAAGGAGTGAGAAAAGGAGTGGAAGATGGCGGAAATAAACATGGGGTACCAACAGTTTATGGAATTACTTTTTTTGACGATGGCTATATAGGGAAACCAGCAATTTATGTTTTAGCTGCTGGTTTGATTCCAGCCAAAGTTAATGGTGAGCCGGGTTTTCAAAAGAAAGCCGACCCAGGAGACGAAATTGTAATGTGTGGCGGAAGGGTAGGGATTGACGGAATCCACGGAGCAACTGAGTCCTCAATGGAAGCAGGGGAATGGATATCAGCAAGTCACGTTCAGATAGGTGACCCTTTCACCCAAAAGAAGCTTCACGATTTTTTAATTGAGGCTAGAGATTTGGGATTATATAAAGGCATTACTGATAACGGCGCTGGCGGCCTCTCTTCTTCGGTCGGAGAAATGGCAAAATTTTCAAATGGCTTTGAATTAGAGCTGGAGAAAGTTCCTTTAAAATATACTGGGCTTGACCCTTGGCAGATTTTGGTTTCTGAATCTCAAGAAAGAATGACGATGTCAGTTTCTCCAGAAAAAATAGATAGATTTTTGGAAATAGCAAAAAAGCATGATGTTGAAGCTCAAGTGGTTGGAAAATTTACCAATTCGGGAAAATTTTATTCTACTTATCAAGGAAAACCAGTTACTTATCTTGATATGGATTTTGCCCACGAAGGCGTGCCCCAGATGAGATTAGAAGCCGAGTGGGTGGCTCCCGAAGAGCGCGGGTTTTCCGAACCAAAACTCGAAGAGATAAAAAATCACAATTCATTTCTTGAGGAGATTTTGTCTCGTTTAAATATTTGCTCAAAAGAATACATCGTTCGTCAATTTGACCACGAGGTTCAGGGAACCAATGTAATTAAACATCTGGTTGGTCAGGACAGCGATGTTTATAGTGATGCGGTAGTATTAAAACCAGTTTTCGATTCAAATGAAGGTTTAGCTATTGCGGCCGGCATTAACCCAAAATATGGACAGATTGATACTTATTGGATGGCTACTTTATCTATTGACGAAGCAATAAGAAGAATTATTGCTGTTGGTGGAAGTTTAAAACAAGCTGCTTTCAATGATAATTTTTGCTGGCCAAGCCCTTTACTCTCAGAAAATAATCCTGATGCCAAATACAAACTTGCTCAATTAGTCAGAGCTAACCTGGCCCTTTATGATTTTACGATATCTTTCAAAACTCCTTGTATATCTGGCAAGGATTCAATGTCTATGGATGGAACAATTAAAAAACTAGATGGAAGTGAGGTTAGAATTTCTGCCTTACCAACTATCCAATTTTCAGCTGTCGGGAAAATAGAGGATATTAGAAGATGCGTGACCATGGATGTAAAAAAACCAGGAGATTTAATTTACATTTTAGGTATCACTCGGGATGAATTAGGTGGTTCAGAATATTACGAAGCCAGAGGCGAGATTGGATTAAATGTTCCAAAAGTAAATCCAAAAGAAGCAATAAAATTATATGATGCTTTATCTGAAGCAGTTGATAGAAAGTTGGTTGCTTCAGCTCACGGTATTTATAAAGGGGGATTGGCCGTGGCTCTGGCCCAAATTTCTTTTGCTGGCGGTCGCGGCTTAGAAATTGATTTAGATAAAGTGCCAACCGATGGACTAAATAATATCGATAAAATATTGTATTCGGAATCAGCCAGCCGATTTTTAGTTACCATTTCTCCAGAAAATAAAGATGCTTTTGAAAAAATAATGATTGAAAGTGTTCTTGGAGAAATTGGAAAGGTGAGAGGTGACAATATTTTTAAAATTATTACAAATGGAAAATTAATTATTGAAGAAGGTATTCCCAAACTAAAAGAGGCCTGGCAAAAACCTTTTAAAAATTTTTAAAATGAAACCTAAAGTTTTAATTTTATATGGATATGGAATAAATTGTGATAATGAAACTCAGTATGGATTTGAATTAGCGGGAGCAGAAGCTGAAAAAGTTCATGTAAACCAGCTTATTTCTGGGGAAAGAAAGCTTAGAGATTATCAAATTTTAGCCATTCCTGGGGGTTTTTCATTTGGCGATGACATTGGAGCAGGAAAGGTTTTGGCAACCAAAATAAAATACAATTTAGCCGCCGAATTTTCGGAATTTATCAAAAAAGGAAAATTAATTATCGGAATTTGTAATGGCTTTCAAGTTTTGGTAAAATTAGGAATTCTTCCTGGATTTAATGGAAATTATGATCGGCAAGAGGTTACTTTAACTTTTAATGATTCTGGCAGATTTGAAGATAGGTGGGTTTGTTTAAAAATAAATCAAAAATCAAAATGCATTTGGACGAGGGGAATTGAGAGACTTTATCTTCCGGCGAGACATGGCGAAGGGAAATTTGTTTCAAGAGAGGAAAAAATTAGAGAAAGATTAATTAGCCAAAATCGAATTGTCGCTCAGTATATGGACGATAAAGGAAATTTAGCCGGTTATCCCTGGAATCCCAATGGTTCAGAATTAAATATTGCTGGAATTTGTGACGAAACTGGTAGAATCTTTGGCTTGATGCCTCATCCCGAAGCCTTTTTATTTCCTCAAAACCATCCCAGGTGGACACGAGAGAAAATCCAAGAGGGCGAGGGGTTAAAAATTTTTAAAAATGCAATAAATTTTGTAAAAAATAAACTATGAATTACAAAAAATTTATTGATAAAAAAATAAAAGAAATTAGAGAAATAGTTGGGAAAGAAAAAGCCATCAGTGTGCTTTCGGGTGGGGTAGATAGTTCAACGGTGACTGTTTTAGGTCATAGAGCTTTAGGGAGTAGACTAAAAACTATTTTCATAAATAATGGTTTAATGAGAGAAAATGAGCCAGAGAATGTTGTAAAGGTTTTTAGAAAGATTGGAATAAAAGTTGAGGTAATTGATGCCAAAGATAAATTTTTTAAGGCTTTAAAAGGGAAAATAGATCCGGAAGAAAAAAGAAAAATTATTTCCGATGTCTTTTATAGAGATGTTTTTAAGAAAATCCTCGAAAAAAATAGAGTCAAATTTTTATTACAGGGGACAAACTTAACCGATATTGAAGAGACCGTCGCTGGGATTAAATTCCAGCATAATGTTTTAAAGCAAATAGGAATTTCCACGGAAAAGAAATTTGGTTACCGTCTTATCGAACCCTTAATTGAACTTCGCAAAGATGATATAAGGAAGGTTGCTAAGCTCCTTGGCTTGCCCGAAGAAATTCATCAAAGAATTCCCTTTCCTGGCCCAGCCTTAGCTGCTCGAGTAATTGGCGAAGTGACCCAGGAGAAAATTGCTATTGTTAGAAAAGCAACTGCTATTGTCGAAAAAGAATTAAAAAATTCGGGCGCTTTTCAATATTTCCCGGTTTTAATGGAAGATAAAGCAACTGGAGTAAGGGGTGGAAAAAGAGAATTTGGTAATATTATTATCATTAGATGTGTTGAAAGTATTGATGCAAGGACAGCCACTCCAACAAAACTTTCCTGGAAAGTTTTAGAGAAAATCACCAAGCACCTAACAAATGAAATTGCTGGGATAAATCGAGTTTGTTATGACATAACTCCTAAACCTCCAGCAACAATAGAATACATCTAAATTTTTTTTGACAATTATCTTAAATTTGATAGTTTCAAGAAAGGAGGGTTAGCTCCTTTTTTTCGTGGCTAAAACGTCACGAAACCAGAACCTTCCAAAAATATATAAGGAAAGAGGTGAAACATGATATCCCGATATGTCAGAAAAGAAATGGGAAGAATTTGGTCAGATCAGAACAAATATGACAAATGGTTGACGGTAGAACTAGCTGCTCTTTGGGCAAGACGCAAGATGGGAGACCTTTCTCGTTACGCCTGGAGGAGAATTTCCAGCCGCGCCTCTTTTACGGTTGAAGAAATTGAGGCGCTAGACAAAGAGATTGGTCATGATATGAATGCCTTCATTGGAGTGGCCCAGGGATACATTCAATCAAAACATGCTGGTGAATTCCACAAAGAGCTCACTTCTTATGATGTAGAAGAGCCCGCTCTGGCTATTTTAATGAGGGAGTCGACCGACCTTATCAAAGAAGGCATTGAGAGATTAAAAGCAGCACTTCTTGAACGAGCTAGAGAACATAAATGGACCATTATGGCTGGTCGAACTCACGGCGTTCAGGCTGAAGCCATTACTTTCGGTTTTAAACTCTTGGTTTGGTACGAAGCTCTAAATCGTCGATTAAAGATGATAGATGAGGCCAGAGAGGTAATTAATGTTGGAAAGATTTCTGGGGCTGTTGGTACCTACACCTTACCGCTGACAATAGAGGAGATGGTTTGTAAGAAGTTAGGGATGAAACCAGCCAAAATCTCAACTCAAATTCTCCAAAGAGATCGCCATGCTCAGGTTATTTCTGCTTTAGCCATTACCGCTGGTACAATAGAGCAAATTGCTCTCGAGTTAAGGCGGCTTTGCCAAACAGAGATTGGCGAAATCCAAGAGCCATTCACCAAAAGACAAAAAGGTTCTTCAGCAATGGCCCACAAGAAAAACCCGGTTGTACTTGAACGAATCTGTGGATTAGCTCGGGTAATAAGGCACGATGTCGGCGCTGCTTTAGAAAACATTGCCACTTGGGCAGAAAGAGACATTAGCCATTCCTCAGTAGAGCGAGTAATTTTCCCTGACTGCTTTCAGGCCCTTGATTATATTATTGAGCGACTCACTTGGGTCATAAAAGAGATGGAAGTTTTTCCTGAGAAAATGCTTGAAAACCTGGAAAAGACCCAAGGAACAATTTTCTCTCAGCAAATCAGGGTTTGGCTTCTCGATAAGGGAATGGAGCCAGAAGCTGCCTACCGGCTTACTCAAGACGCTTGCTTTGAAGCTATTAAAACAAGCACCCCCTTGGTTTATATCTTGAAGAAGAGACCAGAGCTTTCGGAGTATCCAGAAGAAGAACTCGAGAATCTCTTTAACTATCAAAACCAACTAAAACACATTGACCAGATTTTTGCCCGTTTTGGAATCTAATTTAACAAAAGGAGGAGCAGAATGGAGGCTAGAAAAGACGCAGAAGGTAAGACAAAGGTAATCTGGCCCACTTCCAATAAAGATGTGGTGCTAATTGAGAATAAGGACGACATCACTGCTGGGGATGGGGTCAGGCACGATGTTATTGAACATAAAGGTGTGCTTGCTACCGAGATGACCTGTAACTGCTTTTCTTTACTCAACACAAAAGGGATTCCTACTCACTTCATTGAACGGGAAAGCGAAAGGAGATTCCTTGCTCTAAGAGTAAAGATGATTCCTATTGAGCTGGTAGCTCGGCGTATTGCCACCGGTTCCTATCTGAAGCGCCACCCTGAAACAGTTGAGGGTACCATCTTTGACCCGCTTGTCTTTGAACCATTCTATAAAGACGATGAACTTCACGATCCAATGATGGTTTGGAGTGACAGGAGAGGATGCTTCGAACTCTATAACGCCAAGAAGCCAAAAACAGCAGGTTATCTTTTTGACCTAGACCCGAGAAATATCTTGACGCCCCGGGGCCGTCCTCTAGGAAAACAAGAGATGGGTGAACTCTGCGATATTACCTGTAATGTCTTCCTCATTTTAGAAAGAGCCTGGAAGGAGTTGAATGTAGTCTTAGTAGACCTAAAGATTGAATGCGGTTGGACTCCAGTTGCTCTAATAGTTGTGGCAGACGTTATTGATAATGACTCTTGGCGTATCTGGCCTGGCGGAGATAAAACCCAGATGATGGATAAGCAGGTCTATCGCGACTTGAAAGGCACAACCGTTGAAGCATTAGGAGCGATCAAGAAGAATTATACTTGGGTTGCCGAAACAACTAGGAAGTTTCTTCGCTGACTACTCGCAAGGCATGAAAATGCCAGATAGGGCAGTTGCCTCTTTTGAGCAGCTGCCCTTTTAAATTGCCAAAATGAAAAAAACGAGCTAAAATGAAAAATCATCTATGCCTTACAATCCACAAAAAATTGGAAAGAAGTGGCAGAAGATTTGGGGAAAGATAGGAATTTTTAAAGCCCTAGATAAGTCAAAAAAGCCGAAGTTTTATTGTCTGGATATGTTTCCCTATCCTTCAGCTGAAGGATTACATGTTGGCCACTTGAGGGGTTATACCTTTTCTGACGTGATTTCCAAAAAGAAAATGATGGAAGGATATAATGTTTTACATCCGATGGGTTGGGATGCTTTTGGCTTACCAGCTGAAAACTTTGCGATTAAAACCGGAATTCATCCTGTTCTTACTACTAAAAAAGCTATTAAAAATATTAAAAAACAACTTATTTCAACTGGTTTTGGCTACGATTGGCAGAGGGAAATCAATTCTTCTCAGCCAGAATATTATAAATGGACTCAATGGATGTTTTTAAAACTTTACAAAAGAGATTTGGCTTATAAAAAAGAGGCACCAGTAAATTTTTGTCCTTCCTGTAAAACGGTTTTGGCCAGAGAACAAGTGATTGACGGAAAGTGCGAAAGATGTGATAGTTTAGTAGAAAAAAAATATTTAAAACAATGGTTTTTCAAGATTACTGATTATGCCGAAAGATTATTAAATGATTTGGAAAAAATAGATTGGCCAGAAAAAATTAAAGTGATGCAGAGAAATTGGATTGGGAAATCAGAGGGAACAGAAATAAAATTTCTAATTTCTAATTCCCAATTTCTAATTGATATTTTTACGACCAGAGCCGATACCCTTTTCGGTTGTACTTATGTAGTGGTAGCGCCAGAATACCCCTTAATTGAAGAATTAAAACCGCAAATTTCAAATTGGAAAGAAATTGAAAAATATATGGAAGAGGCGAAGAAGAAAACTGAAATTGAAAGGTTAGCTGAAGACTACAACCCACCCACCGCCCAAGCAAAAACCGGAATAGAATTAAAAGGAATTAAGGCAGTTAATCCAATTAATAATCAAGAAGTTCCAATTTTTGTTGCTGATTATGTCTTGATGGAGTATGGAACCGGAGCTATAATGGCTGTTCCAGCCCACGACCAAAGAGACCTTCTTTTTGCTAAAAAATATAATTTACCGATTGTCGAAGTCATTAAATCAGTCGATGGGAAATCTTCGGTTGAAACAACTGCCTTTGAAGAAGATGGAATTTTAACCAATTCAGGAGTTTTTAACGGATTGGATTCAACTAAAGCTAAGGAAGAAATTACGAAATATTTAGAAAAAAGAAATCTAGGAAAGCGAGCTATTCATTATAAACTTCGGGACTGGTTGATTTCTCGACAAAGATATTGGGGGGCTCCCATTCCAATCATTTATTGCCCAAAATGTGGTGGAATACCTGTTCCGGAGCAGAATTTACCGGTTTTGCTACTTAAAATTAAAGATTTTAAACCAACTGGAAAAGGGGAAAGTCCTTTAGCTAAAGTAGAAAAGTTCGTCAAGGTTAAATGTCCAAAATGCGGAAAGAGTGCCAGGAGGGAAACTGATACCTTAGATACTTTTGTTTGCTCTTCTTGGTATTTTTTGAGATACGTCGATCCGAAAAATCAAAAAGAGTTTGCCTCAAAAGGAAAAATTAAAAATTGGTTGCCGGTTGATTTAT
>PETJ01000043.1:0-2138 GCA_002781125.1 Candidatus Nealsonbacteria bacterium CG01_land_8_20_14_3_00_12
TGAGCATTGTAAAAAGTGGGGGGATTGCAATGGTTATGCCCACATTAGAGCGGCTCTGATGAAACCTTGCTTAGCTATTCCAATTGAAGATGGAAAATTAGTTCTGGGCCAATGGCAGCAGATCGTCCTAATTGACTTTGATAATCGGCCCAGAGAAAGAGAAATAATTGTGAAAATAGTTAAAGGTTAATATGTTAAAATCCATCAATAAGGCTATCAAAATCTTAATCTCCAGCGATTTTTTCTTAAACTCCGGTTGGGGATTAATTGCTCCAATTTTCGCCATATTTTTGGTTCAAAAGATTGCCATTGGAAATCCAGTTGAGGGAGCAAAAATTGCCGGTTTCGCCTCCTTAATTTATTGGGTTGCAAAATCTTTTATTCAGATTCCGATTGGTAGATTTTTAGACAAAAAAGGCGGAGAGAAAGACGATTTTTGGTTTATGGTTTTTGGTACTTTTTTAAGTGGTCTTGTTCCTTTTGGCTTTTTAATTTCTTCTCTTCCCTGGCACATCTATTCTCTTCAACTTCTTCATGCCATTGGAATGGCAATGGCAGTGCCTGCCTGGAGTGCCATTTTTACTCGCCACATTGATAAAGGGAAAGAAGCTTTTGAGTGGGGAATAGAAAGTACTTCTTTGGGATTTGGAGCAGGAATTGCCGGAGCTATCGGTGGCATTTTAGTTGCTATTTTTGGGTTTTGGGTAGTTTTTATTTTAGTTGGGACCTTGACCATAATTTCAGCCCTTCTTCTCTTACTCATCCATAAAGAAATTGCTCCCCGAGATAAACTTTTTCCCAGAATCCCCCCCTTTAGGATGCCATTTTAAAGGGCGATGAGAACAAGGTTCTCATCTTCACCTTCGCTTCCATAATATGGAAGCTCGGTCCATGAAGAATCAGGAAATTGCAAAAATTTTTTATGAAATTGCCAATTACCTCGAAATGGAAGGAGTGGCTTTTAAACCCTATGCTTATCAAAAGGCAGCTTTAACTTTGGAGGGATTAGAAAAAGATGTTGAAGAAATTTATAAAGAAGGAGGAAGGGAAGCATTATTGAAAATTCCCGGGATAGGGGAGAGTATGGCTGAGAAAATTGAGGAATATTTAAAAACTGGAAAGATTAAATATTACGAAGAGTTAAAAAAGAAAACGCCAGTCAATATAGAAGAGCTGATGGCTGTTGAAGGAATGGGGCCAAAAAAGGCAAAAGTTCTTTATCAAAAATTGGGAATTAGAAATTTGAAAGATTTAGAGAAAGCAGCTAAATCTCATAAAATCGCCTCTTTATTTGGTTTTGGTGAAAAAACGGAAAAGAATATTTTGGAAGGCATTAATTTTTTAAAAAGAAGTAAGGGAAGGTTTCTTTTAGGAGAGATTTTGCCAACTGTCAAAGAGGTTTATCAAAAGTTAAAAAGTTTAAAAGAAGTTGAAAAAATTGACCCAGCCGGCTCGGTCAGAAGAATGAAAGAGACAATTGGTGATGTCGACTTTTTAGTCATTTCCAAAAATCCGGGAAAAGTGATGGATTTTTTTGTTCGATTCCCTGGGATAATTAAAATTTGGGGAAAGGGTTCCACCAAATCATCAGTCAGAATGAGAGAAGGTTTTGACATGGATATCAGGGTAGTGCCAGCTAGAAGTTATGGCTCTGCCCTTCAATATTTTACTGGGTCTAAAGAACACAATATTGCTACTAGAAAAATTGCTATGGACAGAAATTTAAAACTTTCAGAATATGGACTCTTTCGAGGTCCAAAAATGATTGCCGGTAAAACCGAAGAAGAAGTTTATAAAGCCCTGGGGATGCAATGGATTCCGCCAGAAATGAGAGAAAATCAGGGAGAAATTGAAGCGGCACTATCAGGTAAGCTGCCCCAAATTATTGGTTACAAAGACATTAAAGGAGATTTACACTGTCATTCCCAATGGGATGGTGGAACAAATACAATAATGGAAATGGTAAAAGCTGCTCAAAATATGGGCTATGAATATATAGGAATTTCTGACCACACTAAATTTTTAAGAATTGAACACGGATTAGATGAAAAGAAGCTATCTCAACAAAGAAAAGAAATCGACAAACTAAATACTAAATACAAAATACTAAATACTAAATTCAAGATATTACAGGGATG
>PETJ01000043.1:2246-6409 GCA_002781125.1 Candidatus Nealsonbacteria bacterium CG01_land_8_20_14_3_00_12
AAAAATGACAGAGAGAATTATAAATGTAATGAAAAATCCCGATATTGACATCATTTCCCATCCCACCGGAAGAATACTAAAAAGAAGAGACGAATACCAAATTGATTTTGATAAAATTTTGAGGGTGGCTGAAGAGACCGGAACAATTTTGGAAATCAATTCTTTCCCAGAAAGATTAGATTTAAACGCAGAAAATATCAGAAGGGCAAAAGAAGCTGGAGTTAAAATGGTAATAAATACCGATTCACATCATAAAGACCAATTAAGATTCATTGAATTTGGAATTGCTCAAGCCCGTCGCGGCTGGGCCGAAAAAGAAGATATTATCAATACTCAACCCTTAGAAAAATTACTTAAATTGTTTAAATAATTATGCCAGTAGAGCGTTCAGCCGGAGCAGTAATTTTTAGGAAGGAAGGGAAGAACGTTCTCTACCTTCTTTTACATTATCCTTCTTCGGCTAAAGCACCGAAGGAGTATTGGGATTTTCCCAAAGGGCATATTGAGAAGGGAGAGAAAATCGAAGAGACAATCAAAAGAGAAGTTAGGGAGGAAACGGGCTTAGATGATATTAGACTTGTCGAAGATTTTAAAGAATGGATAAAATATTTTTTTAAGTTTAAAGGAAAAAATGTTTTTAAAATTGTCACATTTTTGTTGGCAGAAACAAAAACTAAAGAAGTAAAAGTCTCTTTTGAACATCTCGGATACGAATGGTTATCATACGAAGAAGCTTTTAAGAAGTTAACTTTCAAAAATGCCAAAGAAATTCTCAAAAAAGCCCATCATTTTTTAATTAACTATGTTGCCCCACGTTGAAACACCAATTCAAAAATTAGAAAAATATCAGGGAATTATTTCTGATGAGCTTTTGGAAGGAATAAAGAATCTGGCCAAAGATTTTAAAGGACTCAAAGTGATAATGGTTAATTCTACCCCCCGTGGCGGTGGGGTGGCTGAGGTTTTAAAAAGTTTGGTTCCTTTAATGAAAGGAGCGGGCTTAAAAGCTGAATGGTATACTATTCCACCAAGAGAGGATTTTTTTAAAATTACAAAAGAAATTCACAATGCTCTTCAAGGAAAAGAATACACTTTCCCTTTTTGGCACCGGGTAAGATATTTAGAGCATATGGAAAGAAGCGCTTTTTTAATGAGAGACATGAAAGCCGACATTTGGATAATTCACGACCCTCAACCAGCTGGTGTCATTTTGTATTTACCCCACTTTCATCCCTCAATTTGCCGTTTACACATTGATTTAACCTCTCCCAACCCAGAAGCCTGGAATTTCTTTGTCGGAATTTTCAGAATGTACAACAAAGTTATCCTTACTTCTAAAGAATTTATCCAAAAAGAAATAAAAGAAAGAGCATTGACTTTTCCCCCGGCTATCGATCCCTTAATGGAAAAAAATAAACCCCTGGAGTTGAAAAAAGCCCGACTAATTTTAGAGAGTTTCGGCATAGATGTTAAAAAACCTTTAATTAGTCAAGTCTCCAGGTTTGACCCTTGGAAAGATCCTCTTGGGGTGATCGAAGCTTACAAATTAGCCAAAAAGAAAATTCCCGATTTGCAATTGGCTCTGGTTGGGCTTTTTTTGGCTCGAGATGACCCGGAGGCAATGAAAATATTTAAAGAAGTAGAAAAGACAGTTGAAGGAGATCCAAATATTTTTCTTTTTTCTAATCCTGATCAAATAGGAAGTTTAAAGGTTGACATCTTTGTTAATGCTTTTCAAACTGCCTCTGATATTATTTTACAAAAATCAATTAGAGAAGGATTTAACTTGTCAGTAACCGAAGCAATGTGGAAGAGAAAGGCAGTAATTGGAGGTAAGGTTGGTGGTATCAAACTTCAAATTCAAGATGGTAAAAATGGATTTTTAGTTTCTAATCCTAAAGAGATGGCCAAGAGAATTGCTCAACTTATTAAAAATCCTCAATTAGTAGAAGAGTTAGGTAAAGCAGCTCGAGAAACCGTCCAAGAAAAATTTTTGATACCAAGACTTTTAAGAGATTATTTAAAACTTTTTAAAGAAGTGATAAAATAAAAACATATGCTAAACTTTCTTCAAAGTTTAATTCCCTGGTTTATCTCCCACGGTATTAAAATAATTTTAATTTTAATTATTGCCTATTTAATTAATCGATTGGGAGGAAAAGTTATTGAGAGAGCGATTAGAAAAGGAGTAAGAGACACTACTAAAGAGGCGACAGGAAAAAGACAAAATACTTTAATTGGTGTCTTTGTTGGAGCTTTAAAAGTCATTGTTTGGTTAGTGGCAATAATGATGATTTTACCAGAATTGGGAATTAATGTTGGACCAATTTTAGCTGGGGCTGGAATTTTAGGAGTGGCTTTGGGTTTCGGTGCCCAGTATATGATCCGAGATTTTTTAGCTGGCCTTTTTATAATTATTGAAAATCAGTATCGGGAAGGAGATGTGGTTTGTTTGGACGGAACCTGCGGTTTAGTCGAGGATATAAATTTGAGAAAAACTATTTTAAGAGATCTGGACGGTATTGTTCATCATGTTCCCAACGGGGAAATAAAAAAAGCTTCTAATTTATCAAAGCAGTTTGCCAGAGTCAATCTTAATATTGGCATATCCTATAAAGAAAATTTAGATAAAGTAATTGGGGTCATAAACAAAGTAGGTAAAGAATTGGCTGAAGACCCTCAATGGAAAGATTTAATTTTAAAACCTCCTCAGTTTCTGAGAGTTGATGATTTCGGCGAGTCAGCAATGATAATTAAAATCTTAGGAGAAACTAAACCTTTAAAGCAATGGGATGTGACTGGTGAACTTCGGAAAAGAATTAAAACCACCTTTGATAAAGAAGGAATTGAAATTCCCTTCCGCCAAATTACAATTCATCAGGCGAAAGATTGATCTTTTAAATGACTCCATTCCAAAAGAAAATCTATAAGATTGTAAAGAGAATCCCCAGAGGGGGAGTTTTAACTTACAAAACAATAGCCAAATTAGCCGGCTCTCCTCGGGCTTGGCGGGCAGTGGGAAACGTCTTAAATAAAAACCGAGATCCAAAAATTCCCTGTCATCGAGTAGTGAAATCTAATGGAAGAATTGGTGGTTATAAAGGCGGGACAAAAAAGAAAATTTATTTATTAAAAAAAGAAGGAATAATTATTAAACATGGCGAAGTTGCATCCCGATTTAGAAAATAAACCCCGTAGAAGAGCAAGCTCTCTACAGGGCAGGGAATTTTGGTACAAAGATATCACTCTGATTCCTAACAGGTTACCTGATTTTGAAAGGGATGAGGTTGATTTGACGACTAATTTTACCAAAAGAACAGTTTTAAAAACGCCTTTTGTTTCTTCACCAATGGATACGGTGACTGAGGCAGAAATGGCAATTTTAATGGCTTTGATGGGTGGGATTGGAGTAATCCATTATAATTTCACAACCATTAATGAGCAGATAGAAGAAGTAGAAAAAGTTAAAAGATTTCAAGCCGGGTTTGTTTTTAACCCGGTTGTTTTATCCCCTCAAAATACAATTAAGGATGTTTACAATATTAATGAAAAATACGGATTTTTTAGCACCCCAATTACTGAAGATGGTACCCTGAACTCAAAATTAGTAGGAATTGTTACTCGCCGGGACGTTAGATACAGAAAAGATATGGATACAAGATTAAAAGACGTTATGACTCCCCGAGAAAAATTGATAATGGCTAAAAAATTAGAAACGGTTGATAAAAATGATTTGAATTTCGCCAATGAGATTTTAAGAAAGCATAATCTTGATACCCTTCCAATTATCGACGAAAATGATAAAGTTGTAGCTCTGGTTACCGATTCAGATATTAAAAAAAATGAGCAATTTCCCTTAGCAACCAAAAACGAAAATAAGCAACTGAGAGTATTTATTGCCGTTGAATCAAGGTTGAATTTGGCTCAAGAAAGAATTGCTAAAGCAATTCTTGCTGGCATTGACGGCATTGTCATTGATGCCAGTGTTGTCTTTAAAGAACAATTAGAGATTGCCAAATGGGTTAAAGAAAATTTTCCAAATCTTGAAGTGGTTTCAGGAAATGTCGATTCGGCCGAAATGGTGAAAAAGATAATCGAGGGAGGATTTGAGTATTGTGATGCAATCAAGGTTGGGATGGGACCAGGAGCAGCTTGTATCACTC
>PETJ01000042.1 GCA_002781125.1 Candidatus Nealsonbacteria bacterium CG01_land_8_20_14_3_00_12
TGATGGGAAGATAGCTATTAGGGTAAGCATTGGGACTTTAAAGGATACCGAAAGGTTTATCAAAGCCCTTGACACTTTCTTTTAGGGAAGTAAAATAAAAGTTATGCAAAAACAAAAGATTAAAAATTTATTAATTGAATATTTAACTGAAACTACCAAAGAGGTTAGGAAAAAAGCAGCTAAAGGAGATGGTAGGCAGATTTTAGGTGAGGTGATAAATAGACCGGAAGATATTGATATTGGGATTGACAAAGTTGGAGAAGAGATTCTGGAGCAGCTTTTGAAAAAATATGATATAAAGGCAACTATCTTTTCTGAACCAGAAGCCAGGGATATCAAAAACGGTGACCATCTTTATGGTTCCATAGACCCTTTTGATGGTTCGGTCCTTTTTCTGAGGGGATTTGAACAGAACTGGTATACTGCCCTCAGTTTTTATGACAAAGAAAGAAAGCCGATTACCACCGGAATCGCTGACATTTTAAATGAGCGATTTTATATTAATGAAAGTGAGGATAATTATTTACTAGATTTAAAAAGCTCTCAGAAAAAGAAAATTTCGCCCTCTACCAGAAAAAAACTAACCGAGCCCATTGTTTTAGCTTCTTATTTGATGAGTTCTCAGTATTCTCAAAAATTCCTCAATTTTTTTGGGGATTTAATAAAAGGCCTCCATCCCAAAGCTCTTTTTTACCCCCAGGGGGGTTCCTTTATTTATGCCTATTTAGCTTCGGGTTTAGTCGATGCTTATATAATGTTTGGTGAGCCTCGTTCTGAAATTGACCCCGGTTTTCCGATTGCTAAGGCAGCCGGATGCCAGGTAGTGAGTGTTGATTCCGATGGGAGTTATCAGGATTATGAATTTATTCCTGGAAAGCAACATGATAAGGTAGATTTATTAATTGCCACTGCTACCCCTGAGCTTCGAGATTCCTTAATAAAATATTATATTAAAAAATATGCCGAAAAATACTCTTTTAAAGTATAAATCAATTCAAAAATTTATTGCTGGTGTTGGCAAAAATATAAAGAAATATTTTAGAAAAGACCCAGGTTGCATTATTGGTTTGGGCGATGACGGTGAAATTTATGGCTTGGGATTTTACCAGTGGTTAAGCCAACAAAATAAAAAAATCGTTTTCACCACTATGGAAAGTAATGGAAAAGGGTTAGAAGAGGATAAGGTTAAAGGAAGAAAAGTTTTAATAGTTGATAATGATATAATTTCAGGTAAAAGTTATAAAAGGGCAATGGAGACAATGAGAGCAAAGAAAGAAAAGTTAAAAATAAAAGAAATAAAGTTTGCAGTTTTATGCGATAGAACTGGTCTGGCTGATTTTTCAGTCGAGGGTTATTCTGCTTATGCCCCTTGGAGTTTAGAGAAATTAGATGGAACAGATTTAAAAATTATTCAAGCTCTATCTGAAAATGGAAGAGAATCATTTGTTGAAATTGCCAAAAAAACTGGTTTAAGTCCGGTAGGAGTCAAAAACAGAGTAGAAAGATTAATAAATGAAGGAGTTTTAAAAATTCAAGGTTTACTTAACATCGGAGAGTGCTATTCAGTAAGTGCTAACGTTGAAATAGAGGCAGATCAAAAAACAATTTCAAAATTGATTGAAAAATTCGAAAAATCTCCCTTAGTTTATCATTTAGTTAAAACTTCGGGGAGATATAATTTATTAATCAGCATTATCTCTCCAAACCTAGAAAGTATCGAAAACTTTATAGCAAAAGAAGTAAGAGAAGATCCGGGAGTAAAACATATTGATGTTACTGTTGGTGAGTTGCCAATAATTCCTAAGGCTTGGAATCCACCCATTATCTAAGCGAGAACTTGACAGACTATCTTGGTTTGTTAAAGTAAAGTGTACTGGTGGAAAACTTTAGAAAATAAAGCAAAAAAGCTATTTTGGTGAGTTTTTTTAACCCTCTTGACAAGGATTCTTAAAAGACTATACTGAAATCACTAGAATAATGTTAAAGAATAGTCAAATAAAAATTCATCCCCTCAGGGATTTCACTAAAACCAAATGGGTCTGTTATGCCCTTTCGGTTTTAATTTGTGGCAATTTCATCGGGCGAGGGGATTAGCGGAAAATTATTCACTACTAAAACTACTAATCCCCTTCCCAAAGGGGATTTTCTAAACTCAAATGGCAGAAGAAAAAAAGTTTTACTTGACCAAAGAAGGATTGGAGAAAATACAAAAAGAATACCAAGGTCTTAAAAATCTTAAATTTTCCAAAACCAGGGGAGAAATTCCTAAGATTTGGCATTCCGAAGATATAAATCCAGAATACCTCTCCTTCTGGGAGGATTTGAGCTTTTTGGAAACTAGAATAGCTGAGTTAGAAAATATTTTAAAAAATGCTGAGCTAATTCAACCTCCTCCTAAAGAAAAACAAAATGTTGTGAATTTGGGAGCGACAGTTTTAGTTGAGGTAGAGGGTCAAAACGATGAGTTTACAATAGTGGGGACCTTAGAAGCTAATCCCGCTTTGGGAAAAATTTCCAACGAGTCCCCAGTAGGAGAAACTCTTTTAGGACACAGGGTTGGAGATGAGGTTATTGTTTCCTCTCCCATCAAAACAATTTATAAAATAAAGAAGATAAAATATAAAATTAGCTAAAAGTCTTCGGTTGTTTTATCTTAGAGGGGATCGTCACCCCCTCTTTTTTATTTGGATAAAATATGATAAATTAGATTAGAATATGAAAAATCTTCTTAATTTTTTTATTGAAATAGGAAAATTAAAAAGGATGCCGAGACGTGGATGGGTGATAAATCAAATAAAAAACCCGGAGAGCATCGCCGAGCATATTTTTCGAACAGTGCTAATGAGTTGGATTCTGGGTGAAAAGAAAGAAGGACTTAATGTAGAGAAACTTCTTAAAATGGCCATAATTCATGATTTATGTGAGATACACGCCGGAGATACAACCCCTTACGATTCGGTTCTGCCCGGGAGTAAAAAGAAGCTTAAAGAATTAATGAAAACTTGGCCAAGATTCCCCAACTATCAAAAAAAAGAGCAGGCTTTTAAAAAATATAAAAAAGAAACCGAAGCTTTAGAGAAACTTATTTTAAGATTGCCGACTGATTTAAAAAAAGAAATAAAAAATCTTTGGTTAGATTATGAAAAAGGTTTAACTTCTGAGGGAAGATTTTTTCATCAAGCTGATCGAATGGAAAATTTTTTACAAGCTTATGAATATTGGGAAAAACACAAAAATCCTCCCTTAGGACCCTGGTGGTTATGGGCAAGAGAATTTTTTGATGACCCCCTTTTGCTTGAATTTATGGAAGTTTTAGAGAAAAAATTTCATCAAAAAAAAATTCCTAAAAAATTAAAACCAACATTAGTTCTTCTTAATTTTTTTACTGAAATAGGAAAATTAAAAGGGAAGGAAAGAAGAGGTTGGATAGCACATCAAATAAAAAACCCAGAGAGCACAGCCGAGCATATTTTTCGAATGGGGATTTTAGCTTGGATTCTTGGGAGAAAAAAGAAAAGATTTAATCTAGAAAGGGTTATCAAAATGGCTTTGGTCCACGATTTATGCGAAGTTTATGCTCCTGATTTAACACCTTATGACCCCCTTTTACCAAAGAATAAAAAGAAAATAATGGAGGTCTTGAAAAAGTGGCCAAAATTTACTGCCGCTTTAAAAAAGAAAAAATATCGAGACAAGTTTAAATCAGAATCTTCTGCTTTAGATAAGCTTACTTCTAAATTACCTAAAGATTCAAAAGCAGAAATAAAAAATCTCTGGTTGGACTTTGAAAAAGGTTTAACCAGGGAAGGAAGATTCGTCCATCAAATAGACAAAGTGGAAAATCTTTTACAGGGTTTAGAGTATTGGAAAAAATATGGAAAAATTCAGCACAAACTCTGGATGAGGTGGATTAAAGAATGGATAGATGACCCGGTGCTAATTGAATTTATTAGGGTTATAGATAAGCAATTTCATCAAAAAGAAGGCAAAACGTGAAAGCGGCCTAACTCTTTTGCGCATAGTTTGAATTAGGCCGCCTTTTTTTTGTTGGCATTTGCCACCATTTTTCATTTTCGCCTCCGAGATTATTTTTTCCGGTAGTGAAAATGATTTAGACATCGAGTGACCCCTTCAACCAGCGAGTAGTCAAGTCCTTTCTTATTCGGAGAGCTTGCATGAGTCTCTTTGCTGACCCCGTCTGAACCCTACCCGGATCTAGGTATAAACTCAATAGATCTTCCGGTATCTTAAATCCTCTTTCATGAGAAATCTTGGCGTGCAGGGAAGCTTCCAAGATGTCAGCATCTCGGGCAATAACCGCTTTTTGAGTTTCCCCGAAATTTGCTTCCATACAAAGCTCAAAAATTTCTCTACCTATTTCCTCCGGAAGTTGGCTAGTCTGATCCTCCAGTGCTTTTGCCACCACTTCTGGAGTAATCTTTTGGTAATGGGATGCTAATTTATCTCTCTCCCCGGTTCTTATTTCCTGATCATCATGGAAAGCGCTTATTCCAGCAATTTGGAGAGCTTCTTCCAGGTTTAACCCTTCCATTCTCCCAAGGATGAAGCCCAGATGAGAAGTTATACCTTCGTGGGCCGCAACATAATCTTGCTCTACCGCTGGAGGAGGCCCGGCGAGACGCCAACCCGAGCGAGGAGTCCTTTTAAGTACGTTAAGCTCAGCAAGGTAATCAATCGCTCTCCTCAGCTCTTCTGGAGTTACTCTCATTTCTGCCTTGGTTTCCATTCCTTCAGTCACCTCCTTCCCTTCTTTTTCTAGAGATTCTTTCTTTGTCATTTCCCCATCGTATCACCTCCTTTAATGTAACTTTTTTTGACTCTTTCAATCGAGAATGAGGCCAACTTCTCGAAAAAGAGCCAGTTTTTAATGAACCTTCTTTCTTTTTTATTTCTGGCCTCTCTAATTGAACCTTAATATTTTAAATAGAAGTGTCAAGTTTTCTTTAGAAAATTAATCCAAAAGACCTACTTGGTTAAAAATTTGTTAAATAGAAAATAAGGGGCCCATTCCGAGCGAAGCGAGAAATGGGAGGATGTGGTGGGTGGGTTGTAGTCTAAAAATGTTCAACTCTCGACAGAAGGATTATTGTGAAATAAAATAAAAGAAGCATGAAAAAAAGTATAAAATACGGGATTATCTTTTTGATTTCTTTAGGCGGTTTGGTTTTTCTTTTTGGGCCGGAGGTGGTTCCGGAAAATTTTCAACCTCAAGAAATTCTGGAGATATCTCAAAACACCGATGTCATTATCATTTTTAATTCCGGCGGTTGGGGAGATACTCCTTTTGAAGAAGCAAAGGATTTTGCCCCGATTATAGAAGGGATTCAAGAAACATTAGAGGATTTGGGTTATAATTCTTTAGTCATTCCTTACAAAAGAACTAAAAATGATTTTTTAGGGAAAATAGCTGGAGCTAAAGATTTTCTAAGCTCTTTTAAATCTTCTTCTGAAGTGCTGGCTGAAAAAGTAGAATTCCTAAACAAAAATTTGCCAGATAAAAAAATCATAATAGCCGGGCTTTCAGCCGGGGGAGCTCTGGTTGACGAAACCCTGGAAAAAGTTTCCCCGCAAATCCAAGTTTACGCAATAGCGGCCGGTGTTCCTTTTTGGCACGATAATTTTGAATCAGAAAATATTCTTTTGTTAGATAATAATGGAAAAGATAGTTTAGTCAAAGGTGATATCAAATCCCTGATCTCGGCTTTAATTAAAACCCCTTTCAAATGGATTTTTTCAAAGCTCAATGGAGAAAATTTAACATTTTCTAAAGCCCTTCAAGCTCCGGGACATGAATATTCCTGGTCTTCTCCCGAAGTCAGAGCTCAAATTGTATTTTTTCTTGAAGATAAACTCCGTTAATTATGCCCAGTAGAGAAATTTCGAAATGCCCTACTGGGCAAATAAAAAAAATTTCGAAGAAATTTTAATTCGAAATTCTTCTACTGGGTATGGGGAAAAAACTTTTCATTGGAACTTCGGGTTGGGTTTATGGTCATTGGACAGGGATTTTTTATCCTGAGGATTTACCGTCAAAGGACAAACTAAAATATTTTTCTCAACATTTTAAAACGGTTGAAATAAATTACTCTTTCTATCATTTGCCTCGGCCGAGCACTTATCAAAATTGGTATAATCAAACTCCCGAGGATTTTTTATTTTCAGTTAAAGCCAGCCGGTTTATCACCCATATTAAAAGATTAAAAGAAGTTAAAGAAGCTTGGAAAACTTTTTTAGACAATGCTTTATCCCTTAAAGAAAAACTCGGCCCAATTTTATTTCAGTTCCCGCCCAGCTTT
>PETJ01000004.1 GCA_002781125.1 Candidatus Nealsonbacteria bacterium CG01_land_8_20_14_3_00_12
ATTCAAAAAAGACCAATTTAAAAAATATCGCTGGCTGAAAATAAAAAATGTTAAAAAATGATAGATTTTTTATTGGGATTGATTTGGGAGGGAAAGAGAAAAAGACAACCGGAATTTGTGTTTTAACAAAAGACCGATGCCTAAAGTGCGAGGATGTTTTTGGAAAAGACACTTTGAGAGTTCTCCGGCCTTATTTAAAAAATACTGAAGTTATTGCCATTGACGCTCCTTTAACAAAAGGTAGAGGGAAGGGCAAAATGCGGCTTTATGAAAAATTTTTATCGACTAAGATTTTTCGCCAAGAGAGAGTAAATCCAATTCCGCCAGCCCTGATGCCAAAATTGGTTGATTTTGCGATTGAACTGGTTAAAAAATTGGAAAAAAGGGGATTTGTCTTGGATTTGAATTTAATTGAGGTTTTTCCGACATTGGTTGAGAAAATTTACAAAAGAGAATTTTTTTTAAAAGGGCCTTGCCAAACCGAAAATCACCCCTTCGACAAGCTCAGGGTGATGGTGAGCTCGCCGAACCATCAAAAATCGGCCTTAATTTGTGCTCAGATTGCCTTTCTGCACTCTCAATTTAGAACTCGCTGGCTTGGCTACAAAGACGGATTTTTATTTTTGCCAGAAATTTCTTTTTGGAAAAAAGATTGGCAGCAAAAATTTTACCAAGCTTGGATGTCTCGCCCGCGCTTAAAATATCATCATTTAATCACCAACATTTTTAGAAAATAGAAAATGATGGAAGAGAAAAAAATATTTGCCTCAATTACTACAACCAGGGGTTCTGATTGGAGAGCAAGAATAAAAGAAATCAATGAACTTGGATTAAAAGAAATAGCTCTTTTTCCAACTTGCCTCAGCCCGGAAGAAAGGAAAGAAATGTACCAGCTCTTGGAAAAATCAACCATTGAAAGCGTCCCCCTCCTTCATTTGAGAAATGATATGCCATTAGAGGAATTAGATTATTTTGTTAAAAATTATAAAACTCAAGTTCTTTGTACTCACACTCAATCTGAGCACCCTTTAATTTATGACTGCTCAAAATACAAAAATATTATTTCTTTAGAAAATGTCTATCATACTTTTGATGAAAAGGAGTTAAAAAATTTTGGCGGAATTTGTTTAGACCTTTCTCATTTAGAAAACGATGGAATTTTACATAAAGAAAGGTTTGAAGATACTATAAAAATATTAAAAAAATATCCTATACTTTGTAACCATATTAGTGCTATTAAAAAATTTACTTTTATTGATAGAGCGGGTGAAATTCGTTACGATTTCCATTACTTGAAAGACCTTTCAGAATTGGATTATCTTAAAAAATATCCTTTAAATTATTTTTCTCCTTTTATTGCCATTGAATTAGAAAACAGCATTAAAGAACAATTGAAAGTTAAAGATTATTTAATGAAATTACTTTAAAGGTCGAAATTAAAATAAAATAGAAAAATAAAGAATATGGAGACTCAAGAATGTAAAGAAAAATATAAGTGTTTATTTGCCGGTATTTTAGTGATTTTAAGCATTTTTTTGATTGCCCTAATTATTTCAACCGGAGTGGATATCAGAAATAAAATTATTGAAACAAAAAATACGATTTCCGTTTCTGAGACTGGTGAAATTTATGCCAAACCCGATTTAGCTTTAACCACTTTTTCTGTAATAACCGAAGCAAAAACAGTAGCCCAAGCTGTGAGCGAAAATACTAAAAAGATGAATGCGGTAATTGATTTTGTCAAGGGCCGGGGGGTGGAAGAGAAAGATTTGAAAACCACCAGTTTTAACATTTATCCTCGTTACGAATATCAAAAAGTGGAAACTGAAATCTATCCTTATCCGCCAGGTAAAAGAGTGCTTGTTGGATATGAGGTAACTCAGTCGCTTGAGGTGAAAATCAGAGATATGGAAAAAATAGGTGATATTATTGAAGGAGCAACTGAGGCCGGGGCTAATCAGGTTGGCGATTTGCAATTTACCATTGATAAAGAAGATGAATTAAAAAAAGAAGCCAGAGAGCAGGCAATTGAAAAAGCCAAAACTAAGGCAAAAGAATTAGCTTCTCAATTAGGGGTGAAATTGGTGAGAATTATTAATTTTAGTGAAAGCAGTGTGGTTCCAATCCCTACCCCATATTTTCTGGAAAAGGCAGCGGGAGGAGGAGCTGAAGCGCCCCAAATCGAAACCGGCGAAAACAAAATAGAGGTCACCGTCACCATCACTTACGAAATTAAATAAGCGTGCAGCAAATAAAAATATCAGAATTCACTATTGAAAGAATACAGAACAGGGAATTTGAGAAGCTTATTCCTGAGTTTTACGAGTTGAAAGAAATCGTTGAAAATAATCCCTGGCATAATAATGACAGTGTCTTAAATCATACCATTTCGCTTCTTAAAGAATTAGAGGAATTAATTAAAAAACCGAACGATAAAATTAAAGTTTATTTAGATAAGAAAATAAATACTCATTCAAGGGAAAAACTTCTATTTTTAGCAGCTCTTCTCCACGATATCGGAAAGAAAGAAACTTATAAAAAAGAAAAAGATATCACCGAATGTCTAAGACACGAGGAAGTAGGAGCAATAAAACTCAAAACGATTTTGCCGAGGTTTGATTTATCAGAAAACGAACGAGAATTCGTTATCAAACTGGTCAGGAATCACGGTTTTTTTCACGAGATATTAAACTATCCAGAAGAAAACCCTGAAAAGAAAACTGAAGAATTTAAAGGGAGGCACCCCGATATTTTTTTAGAAATAATTTTATTATCAATTGCAGATATGTGTGGCAGCCAGCTCAAACTTAATAAACCAGAAGAATTTAACTTTAGAATGAATTCTTTGAATAAAATTTTAAGTTAATCAACCACGAGTGATTAATCACGAGTGTTGATTAAATATATGTTTTTGAAAATGCCTAAGGACTCCAACCCACCCTCCACCCTCCCGCTAAAGCGGGCCCCTGAAGAGATTTATTGGACGAAGCATTCAAAATCAAAAATGCGGCAATATCGGCTTTCGGAAAAAAGAGTTCTGAGAATTTTGAGAAAGCCAGATAGAAAGGAAGAAGGAATTGCGCCGGGAACAATTGCCGCTATGCAGGTTACCGGAACAAAAAAACATCCTACCGAAGCGTGGACTATGTACCAACTTATTAGGTTAAAGGTTAAAGGTGAAAGGTTAAAGATAAAAATTATTAGTACCTGGAGGTATCCCGGCCGTACTCCAACAGGCCAAAGACCAATTATCCCAGAAGACACTCTAAAAGAATTAGACAATCTTTTAAAAACTGAAATGAATTGAAAATTCATTGAAAGAGTAATATAATTTAAAGAGATAAAACTATATGGCTTTGGCGACAAAAATTTTTGGCTGGGTATTGCTACTGGCTGGCGTTGCAGTAATCGGTTGGACTTTATATTCCTCCTATAATATCTTTACCGGGAAGGCCGCCCTTCCTGAGATTTTTGAAATGCCAACAGAAGAAGCCGAGGCTCCAGTAGCTAAAGGCGGAATTCCAACTACTCAGCAAGAAACCCAGAAAGAATTAGAAAAAATGATTGGCGAGCAATTAAAAGGAATATTGCCAGTAGCTGCTTTACCAAAATTGCTTAATTTGATTGTTTGGTCAATCTTGGCCGGTATTTTAATCTTTGGTGGCAGCCAAATCTCCGGCCTCGGCATCAAATTAATGAAAAGAGGATGAAGTCCTCTTTGACTAATAATGCAAAACATTTTTTTGCAATATCTTAACTGGCAGTTTTTTGATGTGCCGGGAAATATTTTGAAAGCCTGGAGAAATTTTCTGAAATTTAATTTGAACTATTTCTCGGTTCCCTTACTTTTGAAAAGTTTTTTCTCCCCCTGGCGAAGATATAATATGCCTTATGGCCGGGGTTTCGATATCGGAAAATATTTAGAGACCCTGATTTCTAATTTAATTTTCCGATTTTTGGGGCTAGTAATGAGAAGCTTTTTAATAATTATTGGACTTTTAGTTGAAATTTTTATAATTTTTGCTGGTGCAATTTTGTTTTTTGGCTGGTTGGTTTTGCCAGCCATTTTAATTGCCGGATTAATTTTCGGCTTCAAAGTTTTAATTTAAATATGCTTAATTTTGATTTAAAAACGGCTAAGATTTTTCAGGCGGTAAAATGGGCGGGGCATCCAATTTTTAGATTTGCTTCAACCTTAAAGAAATTATTTTTAATTTTGTTTATTCTTACTTTTTTGGCATTTCTTTACGGTTTTTTACTTGAAAATTTCTCTCAGAAGTTAAATTCTCAGTTACTTGGCCTTTCAATAATATTTTTAATTTTATCCCTAGCTAAGTCTCTTAAAGAGGCTTTTTTAAATTCGAAATTAAAAAAGCCAGAGTTGAAAGCCAAAATTGAGGAGGCAGTTTCAAATCCCGAGGAATATAATTTGGCCGAGTTTCTAAGTTTTGAGGTGGCCAAAGCTGTTTTTAGGGCAAGAGGTAACTCCACTCAGCTTTTCTACAACCTTTTGGCTGAAAATCCTAATTTAAATTTTATTTTTTCCAGAGCCCTTTTGAGTTTGAAAGAAATTAAAAAGGTTCTAAAAGAATATTTGGCAAAGATTCCGCTTAAAACGGAAGTCGAACCTCAACTTGAGTTTCAAGCAGCTATTTTAGAATCCTTAAAGATAGCCCAGAGAAAGGGTCACCAGAGAGTTGAGATGGGGGATATCCTTTCAGCTTTGGCTAAACACGATTTAATTTTTAAGAAAATCTTAATTGATGTCAATCTTAAAGTAGAAGATATTGAGAATTTAACTTGGTGGTTAGAAGGGTTGAAAGAGAGGATAGAGGAAAGAAAAAAATTTTGGGAATGGAAGAATTTAATAAAAAGGAGAACTCTAGCTAAAGAATGGGCAGCAGGCTACACCCTCAATTTGGATAGATTTTCAATTGATTGGTCAGAAATAGTAAAAAAGCAGCACTTTCCAGAAACAATTGGCCATCAAAAAGAGATTGCCGAAATGGAAAGAATTCTTTCCAGACGAGAAAGCAAAAATAATGTTCTAATAGTTGGGGAACCAGGAAGTGGCAGAAAAAGCATGATTCAGGCCCTGGCGGTAAAATCGGTTTTGGGTGAAAGTTTACCAGAAATAAATTTCAAAAAAGTTAAGCAACTGGATTTACCATCTTTGTTAGCTCAAACCGAAACTATTGAAGAAGCAGAAAGCATTTTGGACACAATATTTAGGGAAGTGGTGACGGCTGGGAATGTCATTTTAGTTATAGATGAATTTCACAATTATGTTTTGCCTGCTCCTCGACCAGGAACAATTGACATTTCCGGAATTATATCGTCCTATTTAGCCCTCATTTCTTTTCAAATTGTTGCCATTACTACTTTTGAAGGACTTCACAAAAATATTGAACAAAATCCCTCAATCCTTCCTCTTTTTGGAAAAGTTGAGGTCTCAGAAATTTCAGAAAGAGAGACATTGATGCTTTTGGAAGATTTGGCTTTGCTTTTAGAATACAAATATAAAAAATTTATTTCTTATCCTGCTCTTCGAGATATTATTGTTTACTGTTCAAAGTATTTGCCGGCAACTCCTTTTCCAGAAAAAGCAATCAATTTGTTAGATGAAGTGATGGTTTATTTAACTCAAACGCCGAGCCCCACAACGGTGGGGCGAGGCGGGAGAAGAGATTTATCTCTTCGAACAAAGGATAAAATATTATTACCAAAACATGTGGCTAAAATTGTTACTGAAAAAACCCGGATTCCGGTTGGCGAAATTGAAATCAAAGAAAGGGAGATTTTATTAAATTTAGAAAATTTAATCCATCAAAGAATTATTAATCAAGAAGAGGCGGTAAAAGAAGTTTCAGCCGCCATGAGAAGGGCCAGGGCGGAAGTAACAATTAGAAAGGGACCAATGGGTTGCTTTTTGTTTTTGGGACCAACCGGGGTAGGGAAAACCGAAACTTCAAAAGCTTTGGCTGAAATTTATTTTGGTTCCGAAGAGAGGATGATTCGACTTGATATGTCGGAATTTCAAGCGGTTTCAGATATTCCAAGGCTAATTGGCTCTCTTGGCGAAGAAGGATTATTGACCACCAAAGTCAGAGAGAATCCTTTTTCTTTAATACTCTTAGATGAAATTGAAAAATCCCATCCAAATATTTTAAATTTATTTTTGCAGGTTTTCGATGAAGGTCATTTAACTGATGGCTTGGGTAGAAAAGTTGATTTTAAAAATTCAATAATCATTGCCACCTCTAATGCCGGTTATCAAATAATTTTAGCAGCGATTAAGGAAAAAGCTGAGTGGCTGGGAGTTAAAGAAAAACTTTTGGA
>PETJ01000066.1 GCA_002781125.1 Candidatus Nealsonbacteria bacterium CG01_land_8_20_14_3_00_12
ATCTTAGCCCGAGTGCCTTCGCTGATTAAACTGAGGCATTGGGGACAATTTTTTTTCTTTAGCATAAAATAAAAAATATATAGATGACTATCTATATATTTTAGGAGATTGAAAATCCTTGTCAAGCCTTTACAAATAACTCACAAAGGCAATGGCCATTTCTTTTAATTTCCTGGCGGTGGAATTCGCAAGGACAAATTATTTTTTTATCCTCCTCAAAATTCCCAGTAATTTTTCTACAAGGACAATACCTCTGGCCGAATCTCTTTTCTCTTTCTAATAAACTTTTCACTATTCTTTCCGCAACTTTTTTATTTGGGTTCAAAGAAAATCCATTTTTCTTTGCATATTCTTCATATTCTCGAATTATTTCTTCAATTTTTTCATTATCATTAGTCATTGCCATAATCATTTACCCGAGCGAGGCGAAGCCGAGCGAAGGGTGAAGATGAACGTAGTTCATCGACTTAATAAATCTTCTAACCATTTTCTAATTTCATCTTCCGGTCTCGCTCCGATAAATCCGCTAACTGGTTTTCCTTCTTTAAACAAAATAACAGTTGGAGCCATATTAATTCCGTATTTTTGGGCCGCGAGAGGAACGGCATCAAGATTAGCTTTGGCAAAGATAACTTTTTCGCCATAATCATTGGCCAGTTTTTCTAAAATTGGTGAAAGTAAAAAACAAGGGGCGCAGCCAAACATCCAAAAATCAACCAAAACTGGTTTTTTGGTATTCTCAATTTCTATCTCAAAATTTTGATCGTCTAAGGTTATAAGCATTGTTTCAATTTGAAATTAATTTAACGCCAGTTATTTTTGATATTTCTGAATTTAATCCCCTTAAATGACTCTTATTTAATTTATGAATGTCATTTTCTCCACAAGCTCCGGCAATCATTTTTATTTCTTCGGTACAATTTTTGATAAAGTTAGCAACATTTTGGGAAGCCTGCTCAATATTTAATTTTTTTCTTAGTTCTGAATCCTGGGTGCTAATCCCAAAAGGACATTTTCCAAGATAACACAATCTACAATAATTACAACCCATGGCAATTAATAAGGCGGTGGCACAAAAAACGGCGTCAGCTCCTAGAGCCAAGGCTTTGGCAAAATCTCCGCCTTTTTGCAAACCACCACCAACCCACAATTCTTGGCGAGCGTCTAATTTGTCTAAAACTTCCCTTGCTTTAACCAAAGCAGCTAAGGTTGGAATTCCTACTTCATCGAGCATTACTTCAGGCGCTGCTCCTGTTCCACCTTCCATTCCATCAATGGCAATTATATCTGGATTGGCTTTGACTGCCAATTTTAGATCATTTTCAATATCGCCAGCCGCTAATTTAATGATAATGGGAACACCTCCTGTCAATTCTCTTAGCCACTCAACTTTCTTTCTTAAGTCCTCAATATTTTTTATATCCAAATGATAAGCTGGTGAACGAACAGCTTTACCAACCGGCACATTTCTAATTTTGGCAATCTCTTCAGTTACTTTCCCACCGGGAAGTAACCCACCCATGCCGCCTTTGGCGCCTTGTCCAATTTTAATTTCAATAGCATCGGCTTTTTTTAGGATTTCTTCAGTAATTCCGAATCTACCTGTTGAATATTGAATTATCAAAAACTTGGCAAATTCTCTCTCTTCCGGCAACATTCCTCCCTCGCCAGTATTTTCCATAGTGCCGGCTAAAGTTGCGGCTTTTGCCAAAGCAACTTTTGCTTCGCGAGAAATTGCTCCAAAACTCATCGCTCCCATAATTATTGGAGTTTCAATTTCAATCGGTTTTTTACTAAATCGGCCAAGAACTGTTCTTGACCGAATTTCCTCTCGATAATAATCAACCGGTCTTTTTACCAGCTGAGCAGGAACAAAAACCAAATCATCGAAACTAGTTTTTCCAAACTTACTAGACCTGCCACTGGCAGTTGGTACATTTTTTACCCTTTTTTGAATTTCTCTTAACCAATCATTTTGCATATTTTAAAATTTTAGTCATTAAATTTATTTGTTTTATTTTACCCAGTTTCCCCTTTCTACAATTTTTCTCTGAAAATTTTTCTACCGTATTTTTATCCGCGCCAGAAATTAAAATTGGTATAGATATTCTACAATGTCTTCTTAGCAGAGAGCAAGTCGAGTGGTCAGCGGTAACGATAATTAAAGTATCTTTTAAATTTAAAATTGATTTTAGATTTTTATCGATTTTTTCAATAAACTCTTTTTTGCCAAAAAAATTGCCATCCTCAGCTAAAGAATCTGCAGCTTTGATGTGGCAAAAAATGAAATTATATTTTTTCAAACCATTTTTTGCCGCCAAAATCTTGCCCCTTAAATTTGTATTTGGAAATCCATTCGCTCCCTTAACTTTTAGTAAATCCATTCCTAAAATTTTTCCAATTCCTTTATATAAAGCACCGCCAGCAATGCAACCCGCTCTCAATCCATATTTTTCTTTAAATTTTGGAATTTCCCTAATTTCGCCCGCTCCCCTGACTAAAAGATAATTTGCCGGGAGTAATCCCTGGGCTTCCCTTCTTTTATTTAAAGGATGATTTTTCAAAATTAAATGAGCTTTTTTCAAAAACTCATTTAAAATTTTTGCAGTAAATTTAGCCACTTTTGAATTATCTAGAGGTAAAATTTTCTTTACTTTTACTCCGATTCTACGGGGATCTCCATCTAAAACCTTTCCCGATAAATATTTAACACCCGGTGTTGAATATCTCAAAATTAGGACGGCTCGATGGCCGTAAGATTTTTTTATTAAAAATTTGACGCCCTCAATCTCTAATCCCTTTAAGGCTAGAATTAATGGCTCTGTTTTTTCAATTCTTCCTGCCCTTCGGTCAATCACCTTTAAATTTTTGCTTACGGTAGCAAAATTGACTCTTAAAGCTACATCTCCTTCTCGAAGTTTGAGGCCTGCTCCTGCCGCCTCATAAGGTCCTCGACCTAAATAATAAATTTTTGGATCGTAGCCAAAGAGGGCTAAATGAGAAATGTCAGATTCCGGTCTTTCATTTATCAAATAAGGTTCAACTAATCCACAAATTCCATTTTTGGTTAAAAAATCTAAATTAGGAGTTTTAGCTGCTTCAAGCGGAGTTTTATTTCTTAGTTGAGAAATTGGCCGGTCACCAAGGCCATCAATTACAATTAATAATATTTTCATCAACTTAACTCTTCTTCTATTCTTAAAAGTCGATTATATTTGGCTACTCTTTCTCCTCTGGCTGGCGCTCCAGCTTTGATAAAATCAGCTCCGATTCCTACTGCCAAATCGGAAATAAAATCATCGCAGGTTTCGCCAGCCCTATGAGAAACCATAATTTTCCAGCCATAAGATTTAGCCAATTTTGCTGCTGTAATTGTTTCTGTCACTGTCCCAATTTGATTCATTTTAATAATGGCCGCATTACAGGCCTTCTTTTCCTTGGCCAGTTTTATTCTTTTGGGATTTGTCGCCAACAAATCATCGCCAATCACCAAAGGTTTAGAAATTAGAAATTGGGACTTAGAAATTAACTTTTGCCATCCTTCCCAATCTTCTTCGGAAAATGGATCTTCCAACCCAAAAATTGGATATTTTTGAACTAAATCTGAATAATAATTTAAAAACCCTTCTCTCGTAAAAGCCCCTATTCTCATTTTGTAAGTTCCTTTTATATAAAATTGAGAGGCGGCGACATCTAAAATAATTTTAATTTTATTTTGATAACCGAGATTTTTAGCTGCTCCCAAAATTAGATTTATGGCTTCTTCTGGCACCCTAACTGAAGGAGCAAACCCTCCTTCATCTCCAACATTGATGGCTAAATCTACATATTTTGCTTTAATAATTTCTTTTAATTGATGGTAAATTTCCGAAGCGACCTGGAGAGCTTTTGTAAAAGATTTCTCCTGAGGCACAATCATAAACTCCTGAAAATCTAAATCATTTCCGGCGTGAGCTCCCCCTTCGATCATTAAAACCGAAGGTACAGGCAAAATATAATTTACACGGGTCTGACCCGTGTAAATTTCGGCGATATGTTGATATAGAGGGAGATTTTTTGCGGAAGCTCCAGCTCGGCAAACAGCCACTGAAACTGCTAAAATGGCATTGGCTCCCAATTTAGATTTATTTTCCGTGCCATCCAGTTTTATCATTATATCATCAATCCTTTTTTGCTCGATTACCTCTTTTCCTTTCAGTTTTGGGGCAATAATTTCATTAATGTTTCTCACTGCTCTCAAAACTCCTTTCCCTTGATATCTTCTTCCTCCATCTCTTAATTCCACTGCCTCATATTTTCCTTTTGATACTCCGGAAGGAACCGAAGCTAAAAAAACGCCCAAATCGGTTGTTAACTCTACTTCAATTGTAGGATTTCCTTTGGAATCTAAAATCTCTCTGGCTGAAATTTTTTTAATCTTATTATTCATAAACTTTTTTAACGTAAGGTGAAGGTGGCGGTTTTTGAGTACGAAAGACAAGTATTAAAACAATAACGCTGAGAAACCCCATAGCAATATCGCTGCTTATTGATGGTAATTTTAAAACGGTCTCAAGAAGGAAATCGAAAAGCCCTATTAGAATTCCAAAAAAGAGAGCCAAACTTATTCCAAAAACTCTTGCTTTCACGGTAGGGTTTTCAGAAGTTTTCATTTGTTGGATAAGAATCACAATTAAAGGTATGAAAGTGATTAGAAATAAAAAGAACCTGAATATATCCACCAGGGGCTGGTTATGCTGAACGTCCCAGTTAATACCTCCGTTTAGTTCAAGATAAGGATAAAAAGGAGTAAGAGCAGTTAAAATCGTTGTTGCTAATCCCAGAAGAAAAAGAGTAGTGAAGCCTATCCACGGAGAAATCCGAGGAACCTTTAAATAAAGTATTAAATAAGCAATAACGGCAAAGGCAAGACCCTGGACAAAAGCAGCAAGAATTACCACCCATCTTAAAATCAGAGTATTTCTTGCAAAGAACAACCCTCCAACGGCCGTAATTAACATAAACAGGGCAAGAGCACCGGTAAAATAGAAAAATAGTTTAGAAGTAGTAGTTTTTTCTCTCTGCCAATACTGAAAAAATCTATAAGTTAATAATCCTATAGCGAAAAATCCTAATAAATATGCAAGGCCAGTGTAAGAAAATGCCATACTTAAGATTTTCGAAGATAATTATAGGTAGCTAAAGCGGCTTTGGCTCCTTCACCACAGGCAGTGACAATTTGTTTAAAGGACCCCACATTTACATCTCCAGCAGCAAATAAACCAAGAGTTTTTGTTTGAAAGGTTTCAAATTCGACCTTTATTTCATCTCTTTCATTAAAATCAACTAAACCTTTAACAAAAGAGGTTGCTGGCTGTGAACCAATCTCAACAAAAATACCATCGACTGGTAATTTAATTTCTTTTTTTGTTTTTCTATCTTGATAAATTAATGAGTTAACAAATTGGGCGCCTTGAATTTCCCTAACTTCGGCATTTGTTATTACCTCAACCTTTCCAGTTTTTTTAACTATTTCTTGATTTGTTTCATCCGCCCTAATTTTTTCTCCGAATTCTAAAATATAAATTTTTTTAGCCCAATTACTTAGAGCAATGGCTGCTTCAAAACCAGCATTTCCTCCACCGATTACAGCCACAGTTTTTCCTTCAAATAGAGGGCCATCGCAGGTAACACAATAACTTAAACCTTTACCTATAAACTCTTTTTCTCCGGGAACTTCCAAAGGTCTTGGGTCAGCTCCAGAAGCAACAATTACTGCTTTACTTTGAAATCGATTTTTGCTTTTGGTCTGAACAAAAAAATGGTTTCCAATTTTTTTCAGTTTGGTTACCTCATCTCTCTCAATGTCAACTTTCTGTTTCCTTAAATGTTTTTCAAATTTTTTAATGAGTTCCATTCCCGAAATTTCTTCAAATCCTGGATAATTTTCAATTGCCACGGCTTTTCTGGCAACCTGCCCTCCGAAACTTTTGGTTATTAAAAGAGTATTTAATTTTTGCCTGGCAGCATAAATCCCAGCAGTTACGCCAGCTGGCCCGCCACCAATGATAATTAAATCGTAATTTTCCATAATTTAAAATTTTGGCAGCACATTGGGAATTTCCTCTATTAAATCAGTGGCGGTCATTGATTCTCCTAATTTTTTTCCGGCTAATTCGCCAGCCCGACCATTAATAAAAGCAGCAGCCTG
>PETJ01000038.1 GCA_002781125.1 Candidatus Nealsonbacteria bacterium CG01_land_8_20_14_3_00_12
AAACTGGATTGCTTCGGTCGCCCGCCAAAAGCTGGCTCCCTCGCAATGACAAAGCGTAAACAGCGCTATGAATTCTTACAATTGAAGTTAATGATTTTGAGCAAAAAACAAAAGCAGGAAATTCAAGGGATTGGGGAAAGGCATAATCTTAAATTGCTCTTACTCCATGGTTCCTATGCGTCTGGCAATGGAAGAATTGGCAGCGATTTGGACATTGCTGTTTTGGGTAAAAAACCGATTGAGTTTAAAGAACTTTTAGATATTCATGGAGAATTAGGAAAAATTTTAGGCGACAATCGTGAACGGGAATTAGATTTAAAGTCGCTTCATCAAGCCAATCCCCTTTTTGATTATCAAGTCGCTCAAAATAGCCAGCTTCTTTACGGTGATTTAATGGATTATAATGAATTTAGGGCTTATGGTTTCAGGAGATTTTATGACAGCAAGGATTTATTTAAATTGGAAAAAGCCCTGATTTATAAATTCCAGAACTATCTTAACAAAAAATATGTTCATGCTTGATACCGCTTTCATTCAAAGAAAAATTAAACTCATACAGGAAGATTTAGCTAAATTAGAAAGTTTGACAAGTTATAGTTTTGATGAAATTGCAAAAGATTTTGTTAAACTTGGCGCTGTTGAAAGATATTTGGAGAAAATTATTACTCGCGCCATTGATATCAATAGTCATATTATTGCTGAATTGGGGAAAGGGGACGAATCAGTTAGGGGTTACGAGGATACTTTTCATGTTTTGGCTGATTTGGGTGTTTATGGCAAGGATTTCGCCGCAAAGGTTGCGCCCAGCGCCGGTTTAAGGAATCGCTTGGTTCATGAATACAATGGTACTGATTTGGAAATTATCTATAAATCAGTTAGCGACGCAATAACCCAATACACAAAATACTGCGACTGTGTTTTAAGGTTTAGAGAAAAAAATTAAGAGCGTTGTTTACACTATCCTAAGACAATAATACATTATCCCCATTGACAACAAAAAACGGTTTGGCCCATAATAAATGTATGGATAAGCAAAAGAAAAAAATAGTCATTATTGACGATGAACTCTCGTTTTTAAATATTTTCTCTGCGGTTTTAGAGAAAGCCGGTTTTGAAGTGAGGGGATTTTCAAATCCCAAAGAGGCTTTAATGAAGATGATGGAAGAGAAGCCAGATTTAATTCTTTTAGATGTTTCTATGCCGGATATGGATGGATTCCAGGTTTTTGAATATCTCAAAAGAGATTTTAAAGAGAAAACGCCTAAAATCGTTTTTTTAACTAATTTAGGCGAAACAGTGGCCGGGGACTCAATAGACCAACAATACGTTAAAGATATCGGCGCTCAAGGATATATCAGAAAAACCGATGATTTAGATAAGGATGTTCAAAAGATAAAGGAATTGTTGGGATGATTCCTAAACTTATCCAGCAAATTACTTATTGGCCGACCTATCTAATTTTAAAAACGTTTTTCAGATATCAAGCTGAAGCGCGGGAAAACTTAAAAGGGCTTGAGGATAGGTCGGTTATTTTTGCTTCTAATCACGCTTCTTATATTGATGGTCCGATTTCTGCCGCAGCCATGCCCAGAAAGGGATTTACGCCGAAAAATTTTTTTCCCGTTAGATTTCTGGCGTTGAAAAAATATTACCATTTAAAAACTAACCTCTTTCCCTTTCCTCTGAATTTATTTACTACTTTATACGCGCGGCTGAACGGTTCAATTCCGGTTGTCAAGGGAAGAGGGGATTTAGAGACAGCGCTGACTGAACCAATAAGAGCTTTAAAAGAACAAAAAGCCGTTAAATTGTGGATTTATCCCGAGGGCAAGATAACCAAACACGGCAAGCTTCAGCCGGGCAAGCGCGGCGCGGCTTATCTTCATTTTAAAACCGGCGCGCCGATTGTGCTGGTCGGAATTATCGGCAATTACAGGATGTTTGCGCCGGCAAATTTCATCAGATTTTTACTCGGTTTTAAAAAATTAAAAGTAAGAATCGGAAAACCGATTTATTCATTAGGGAATATTTCCTTAGAAGAGGGAACGAAAAAAGTAATGAAAGCAATAGAAAATCTTATTAGAATACCTTAGTCCCACCAAATTTCTCTGATTTTGGCTATTTTTGTTGTTTGCCTAGTTTTGCTATCTTGACTTTTGCTTTTGCGGGGCGTATATTTTAAAAAATGATTAAGATGCCCGACAACAAAAAATTATTAACCGATTTAAACGGTCAGATATTTTTTTGTGTCAAAAGCGCCATTTTCGGCGCTTTTTTGGTGAAAAAAATGACTGGAGTTCAAAAGAAGATATGAGTTTATGAGACTAAGCATCGTAAGATTAATTTTCGGCAAATTTTTCATCTTTTTATCCCACCAAATTTCTCTGATTTTAGCTATTTTTGTTGGACTTAATTTTTGCTTTGTTTATGCTTTTTTGAAGTATGGAAGATAAAGAAGCTGTCAAAAAAGAAGAATTGGATAACTTTATCAATTTGGGTGTAGTTTTCAACAAGAAAAGAGAAGTTTTAATGATTCGTCGGAAAAAAATAGAAACAGGTCACGACGGTTCGATTCTTGAATGGGCTTTTCCAGCTGGCAAACAACGATACGATGAGACCAGAAACGATTGCGTAAAACGAGAGATATTAGCAGAGACCGGCTACGAAGTTAATCCTATCAGAGAAATATCAATGAGGGTCCACCCTCAATTTCACATTTTTATTGTTTATCATCTCTGTGATTTAGTTTCTCCAAAACCAGTAGCTCAACCGATGGAACCCCATGAAGTGGCTGAAATTAGATGGGTAAAAATAGAAGAAATTCAAAATTTAATCACTACGGACCTTGACCCCTTAGTCAAAAAAGAAATTGAAGCGTTGTGAAATTTAACATCTAGAATTATAAAATGTCCGAAACAAAAAAAAGTCATAAAATATTGGATTTTGATGTAATAAAAATAAGGAATGATTTTCCGGTACTTAACCAGAAAATTTACGGGAAACCTCTTATTTATTTTGATAATGCGGCCACCACCCAGAAACCTAGAGTTGTTATAGATGTTATAAACAAATTACTTTCCGAGCATAACAGTAATGTTCACAGGGGGGTTCATTATCTAAGCGACCAAATGACTGAAATGTATGAATCAGCCAGAAAAAAGGTTCAGAATTTTCTCAATGCTAAACATGCTCATGAAATAATTTTTACCAAGGGCGTTACGGATTCTATCAACGCGGTAGCTTTTTCTTTCGGAGAATTATTAGTAAAAGAAAACGATGAGATTATTATATCTGAAATGGAGCATCATAGTAATATTGTTCCCTGGCAGATGCTTTGTAAGCGAAAAGGCGCCGGGCTTAGAGTAATTCCTTTCAATGATAGGGGCGAATTATTGTTAGATGAATATAAAAAATTGATTAATTCAAAAACAAAATTAGTAGCCATTGTTCATGCTTCAAATTCGCTTGGCACTGTTAATCCGGTTAAAAAAATTGTGGCCATTGCTCATGAAAATAATATCCCTGTCCTAATAGATGGAGCCCAGGCGATTCAACACGAAAGTGTTAATGTTCAGGATATGGATTGCGACTTTTATGCCTTTTCCGGGCATAAAATATATGGGCCCACAGGAACAGGAATTTTATACGGAAAAGAGCGCTGGTTGCGGGAAATGCCTCCCTACCAAGGCGGCGGAGATATGATTGAACAGGTAACTTTTGAGCATACCACTTACGATGATTTACCGGCTAAATTTGAAGCTGGCACTCCTAATTACATCGGTGCCATTGGATTGGGTGTAGTGCTGGATTATCTAACGAATATAGGATTAGATAATATTAAAAATTATGAAAAAAAGTTATTGAATTATGGAATGGCTAAACTTACGGTCATAAACGGGCTGAAATTATACGGCACCGCCAGAAACAAAACTTGTATTTTTTCTTTTTTATTGGATGATATTCATTCTTATGATGTCGGAATGTTTTTAGATAGAATGGGTATCGCGGTGCGCACCGGCCATTTCTGCACTCAGCCTCTTTGGGACCACTATAAAGTTGAAGGTGCGGTTAGAGCCTCTTTGGCTTTCTATAACACCTTTGAGGAAATAGATTCTTTATGTGAAGCATTAAAGGAAATTCAAAAAATGTTCAGTTAATGACATTTTGAGTAATAACCAAGTTCTCAATCATCTTATGATATTCGAAAATATTTTAGAAACCATAGGTAATACTCCTCTTGTTAAGATAAATAGATTAAATCCCAATAAAAATGTTGCTATTTATGCTAAAATTGAAGGATTTAATCCTACTGGCAGTATAAAAGACAGAATAGCTTTAAAAATGATTGAGCAAGCGGAGACAGAAGGTTTATTGGTAAAGGGAAAAACAATAATTGAACCGACATCTGGAAATACAGGTATTGGATTAGCAATGATTGGAGTAGTAAAAGGGTATGACGTAGAGATTGTGATGAGCAAAGCAGTATCTATTGAAAGAATAAAAATGATTGAGTCTTTTGGCGCAAAAGTTACATTAACCGATGCAAAATTGGGAACTGATGGCGCAATAACTAAAGCAAGAAATCTTGTTAAAACAAATCCTAAAAAATATTTTATGCCGGATCAATTTTCAAACAAATATAACAAGATCGCGCATTATAAAACAACAGGTGAAGAAATTTGGAAACAAACAAGTGGTAAAATTGACTATTTCGTTTCTGCGATAGGAACCTCGGGCACAATTATGGGAGTAGGGAAAGCCCTTAAAGAAAACAACCCCAAAATAAAAATTGTTTGTGCCCATCCAGTAAAAGGTCATTATATACAAGGATTAAAAAACATGGAAGAAGCAATAGTGCCGTCAATTTACGACCCTTCAAAAATTGATGAAACAATAATGGTTGAAACGGAAGATGCGTATAAAATGGCAAGACAAATCATAAAAAAAGAAGGAATTTTTATTGGAATGAGCAGCGGAGCGGCTATGTATGCGGCGCTTGAAGTTGCCAAAAAGATAAAATCAGGAACGATTGTAGTCATCTTTCCGGATAGGGGAGAAAAATATTTAAGTACTAATTTATTTAATGAAAAATAAAAGTTTTGAAGATATAAGTATGTAAATAAAATGACCATTCAAGAGATACAAGAGGAAGTTATTAACGAATTCAAAATTTTTGACAACGAGATGGAAAAATATAATTATCTGATTAAATTAGGAAAAAATTTGCCTCCAATTGACTCAAAATATAAAACAGAAGACAATCTTATCAAGGGTTGCCAGGTAAAAACCTGGTTTTATTCCTCATTTAAAGAGGGGAAAGTCTTTTATGAGATTGATAGTAGCACTGTTATGATAAGAGGGTTTATTGCTTTGTTAATAAGAGTTTTGTCTGGTCAAAAACCAGAGGATATTAAAAATGCTGACATGTATTTTATTGACAAAATAGGGTTGAGAGAAAATTTCTCACCCCTTCGGGCAAATAGTCTTTGGAAATTGGTAAATAAAATGAAATCAGATGTCACTTCGTATGAAACAAAGATGACTAAAAAATAAATACAGTGTTGGTCAAGGTCGAAAATTAAAAGTTAATTAATGGTTATTATATGCAACAATGTTTAATT
>PETJ01000026.1:0-322 GCA_002781125.1 Candidatus Nealsonbacteria bacterium CG01_land_8_20_14_3_00_12
GATATTGTTCTGGGTTGCTATTGGTTAACCCGAATCGAAGCGGGTAAAAAGGGCGAAGGAAAAATATTTAGTAATCCAGAAGAAGCAGAACTGGCTTATGAACTGGGAAATATTGATTTGAAAGCTAAAATAAAAGTTCGACTCAAAAATGAATTTACTGAAACCTCCTTAGGAAGAATCTTATTTAATAGGGCCTTGCCAGCTAACTTTCCTTTTCAAAATCAGGTAATAAAAATAAGAGACCTTGAAAATATGGTTGGGGGAATTCTCCAAAATGAGCCACCTGAAATCACCGAGGAGACCTTAGACAAAATTAAAAATT
>PETJ01000026.1:339-16370 GCA_002781125.1 Candidatus Nealsonbacteria bacterium CG01_land_8_20_14_3_00_12
ACTCTCTCTGGAATTTCCTGGGGGATGGATGACTTAATTGTCCCTCCAGAGAAACCAAAAATTCTTGAGAGAGCTGAAAAAGAAGAGGAGTTAATAAAAGAGCACTTTCGGAAAGGTTTGCTTTCCAAAGAAGAAAAGACGGCTAAAATAATTGAGATTTGGACCAGGGCGAAATCGGAAATTGAAAAATTGGTTCCCAAAACCTTACCGGCTTCCGGCCCGGTTGCTTCCATTGTTGAGGCGGGCGCCAGGGGTTCCTGGAGTCAGCCTGTTCAAATGGCCGGGATGAAGGGTTTGGTTATTAACCCAATGGGTCAAATTATTGAATTACCGGTAAAGAGTTCTTACAAAGAAGGATTTGATGTTCTGGAATACTTCATTTCTACCCATGGAGCGAGAAAGGGAACGGCCGATACCGCCTTGAGAACTTCGGCCGCCGGATATTTAACTCGAAGATTAGTTGATGTTAGCCACGAGGTAGTAATAACTGCCCAAGATTGCGGAGATAAAGAAGGAATTGAGATTTTTCGCCAGGATGCCGACGAAATCGGTCAGAGTTTTATTTTTAAAATTGTTGGAAGGGTAGCCGTAGATAAAATCCAAAATCCAAAAGGAGCCCGACAGGGCGGCAGGGTGGAGGGAGGGTTGGAGTCCAAAGTCCAAATTGTTAAAGGCGGGGAGATTATTGATTGGGAAAAGGCAAAAGCAATTGAAGAGGCCGGAATTGAAAAAGTAAGAATTTTTTCTCCTTTAAGTTGCAAAGCAATCAGAGGAATTTGTCAGAAATGTTATGGTTGGGATTTGGGGAGAGATCGGTTAATTCAAGTAGGGGAGTCAGTAGGAACGGTGGCTGCTCAGGCAATTGGCGAGCCGGGGACCCAATTGACCTTAAAAACTTTTCATACTGGCGGAGTAGCTGGAGGAGGGGACATTACTTTTGGATTACCCAGGGTCCAGGAAGTTTTTGAAGTTCGGCTACCGGGCGGAAAAGCGGAAATTTCTCAAGTTGAAGGGAAAATTTTAGAAGTGACGCCAGAAAAAATAGTTAAAATTAAAACAAAAAAAGGAAACCCTCGACCAAAAACTAGTATCTTAGAGTACAAAATTCCAGAGAGGGCAGCAATCTGGGTAAAACCAGGAGAAGAAATTCGGAAGGGTCAACCTCTTTGCGAAGGAAGTTTGGATTTAAAAGAGCTGTTTAAATTAGCTGGGAAGGAACCCACCCAACGCTACATTATTAAAGAAGTTCAAAAAATTTATGTTTCTCAGGGAGTGGGCATTCACGATAAACATATTGAAGTAATCTGTCGCCAAATGCTTTCCAGGTTAAGAATTAAAGATTCTGGCGATTCTTCGTTTTCGGTTGGTGAAGTTGTTGAAAGGTCTAAATTTCTCGAAGAAAATGCTTCTTTGAAAAAAGAGAGAAAAACACCTGCCAAAGGCATTCAGCTAATACTTGGGATCTCGAGGGTGGCCTTAACCACTGATTCCTTTTTGTCAGCCGCTTCTTTTCAGGAAACCTCACGAGTTTTAATCAGGGCAGCTATTTCGGGCAAAGAAGATAAATTGAGAGGATTGAAGGAGAATGTGATAATTGGGAAGTTAATTCCGGCTGGTACGGGGTTTAGAAAATAGCCACACTGTGTTAAAATAAACCCAGTATGACAACTTCGACTCGCTTCGCGATATTTCGGTTTTTCTGAAAGAAAAATCCAGTCGAAGTTGCTCTACTGGGTAAAAGTGATGAACCCCGTTAGAAGTCCTGAGCAGAAAAAATTTCTTTGAAATTTTTTCTGCGAGAGACTAACGGGGTACAACCAATAATAATGGTTTGTTGGAAATTAGCTATATGCTATATAACAACAGACTTCTAACGGGGTGAAAAAAAGGAAAAAAAATAGAAAGGCACTTTTAAAAGAAAAAAGACTTTTAAGATTTTCTTTACCGGAAGAGATAAAGAGATATATTTTTGGAATAATTATAATTCTTTTGGCTGTAATTTTAGCTTTAAGTTTCTTTGAGAAAGCCGGAATAGCCGGGAGTGCCATTTTTTCAACCCTAAACTATTTAATCGGAAAATCAATTTTTCTTCTACCCTTAATCTTAGTTTTGGGAAGTTTAGTATTTTTTCTCAGTCGCTATAAAAAATTTTTAGGCGGCGTTTTTTTAGCAATCATTCTTTTAATTCTGGGGATTTCAGCTTCCTTAGAATGCCTCAGCCCTGCCCAAAACCAAGGAGGCGCTTTAGGTCATTTTATCTCTCTTCCCTTTTTAAAACTTTTCGGCAACTTGGTGACCGAAATTATTTTCGCTTTCATAATTATTTGCGGCGGACTAATTTTTGGTTATTTATTAAAACAGCCCACCCACCTTGCGGGCGGGTACCCGGGAGAAGGACCTCAGTTGGAAGAAGAGAAAAAACCCACCTTTTTTCGAAAAGTTTTCGCTCCCAAATTCAAGGTCCAAGAGGTTGAGCCAAAAATAAAGGAGGTTCCAGTCAAAGCGCCAGCTCCAGAATTAAAACCAAAAGAGCTTCCGGGGAAGGAACTCCTAACTGCTAAGGCCCTGGGAGCCGAATATCCCATCCCCCCCCTCGATTTATTGGAGGAAGAAAAAGGAATACCTTTGGCTGGCGATGTCAGGACAAATTCAACAATCATTAAAAAAACTTTGGAAAATTTTGATATTCCAGTGGAGATGTCAGAAATAAATATTGGCCCAACCGTTACCCAATATACTTTAAAACCGGCTGACGGAATAAAATTATCAAAAATTACCACCTTATCTAACGACCTCGCTCTGGCTTTAGCCAGTCATCCGATACGGATTGAGGCACCGATTCCTGGCAAATCTTTAGTCGGAATTGAGGTTCCAAACCGGCTTAGGACTCAGGTTAGATTAAGAAATTTAATCGCCAGCCCCCAGTTTCAAAATGCCCCATCTAATTTAACTTTCCCCTTAGGAAGGGATGTATCGGGTAATCCGATATATGCCGATTTAGCTAAAATGCCTCATCTTTTAGTTGCCGGCAGTACTGGAACGGGAAAAACTTGCGCGGCTGATACTTTAATATTTAGTGAAAAAGGCCTATTAACTTTTGAGGAACTTTATTCTCTGCCTTTAAATAGCGAGGCCGATTTTGAAATTAAGGTCGTAAGTAGAGATGGAATTGAAACCACTAAGAAAATCTATAACAACGGGATTTGTCAATTTTATAAATTATTAACCAGTCGAGGTTATCAAATTGAAGCTACAACTGAACATCCTCTTTGGGTGATAAACGAAGATGGTTCTGACGGTTGGAAACCAGCTTCCTTGATTAAAGAAGGCGACTATGTAGCTATTAGTCGCAAACCTGCTCTTTTTGGTAACAAAACTGACCTCTCTGATTTTAAACCAAGCAAAATCAAAGCCCATCATAGAAAGATTTCTTTTCCTCAAAAAATGACTCCTCAATTGGCTCAGTTTTTAGGATTATTAACTGCTGATGGCGGCCTTTCCATCGAAAAGAAAGGGACTCATCGAGTAGTTTATACCCAGGCTAACTTAAATTTGCTTTCTTTATATAAAAAATTACTCAAAGAACTTTTTGGAATTACCCAATTCATAGAGAAGAGGAGCGGTTCTAATCACCAAAATAGGGCTTTTGATATAGTTATAGGAAGTAAACATCTAAAAGAATTTTTGGCATACCTTGGAATGAATTCTTGTAGGTCGCCCCAAAAAGTAATACCCCGGGCAATTAGAGAAGCCCCAAAAGAAGTAATCCGCGCTTACTTAAAATCGCTTTTTGATAACGATGGTTATGTTGGAAAAGAGGGTATTGAACTTTCTTTAAGCAGTGAAAAATTAATTTCCCAAGTTCAGATAATGCTTTTAAACTTTGGCATAACTTCCTCATTAAAAGCGAAGATAGTAAAAAATTATGCCCAAAATAAATATTTCCGACTTTCTATTTATGGCCAGGAGGCGCGGAGATTCGTTAAAGAAATTGGCTTTATCAGAAAGGAAAAGTATGAAAAAGCTAAAACATTCCTCAGATTGTCTTCAAATCCGAATGTTGACCTGGTTCCTCATATATCTTCCTTGCTTAAGACCTTGGCTCATAAGTACCTTGATTGTTTTGCCCATTTAACTAACAATGGTTGGCAATACCAATCAGGAATTTTGATTCCTAAATATGCTTTTAATTCTTTGACCAGTTATAATTCGGGCAAAAGAACACCTAGTTATCAGGCAATGGAGAGAATCCTTAATTTTTATCAACCAATTTCCAAAGAACCAGAGTATCAAAAGTTAAATGAGATTTCAAAAAGGAATTTTTATTGGGATAAAGTAGAAAAGATAACTCAAACTTCTGGCGTTGGCTACGACTTTTTTGTACCAGGTTCGGATTCTTTTGTTGGAAATGGCTTTGTTAATCATAATACTATTTTTCTAAACAGTTTAATTCTTTCTCTCCTTTATCGAAATTCACCAGAAATTTTGCGGTTTATTTTAATTGACCCAAAAAGGGTTGAATTCCCGGTTTATAACGAATTACCCCATCTTCTCTGTCCGGTTATTCTTGAATCCCAAAGAACAGTTAATGCTCTTAAATGGTTAATTTTGGAAATGGAAAGGAGATTTGACTTGTTATCGGAAGCCAAGGCAAGGGATATTGCCGGGTACAATGAAATAGCTCTCAGGAATCAAGAGGGACCTATGCCTTATATTGTTTTAGTCATTGATGAGTTAGCCGATTTAATGGCAGCCAGAGGCAAAGAAGTGGAGGTGGGCATTGTCAGATTAGCCCAAATGGCTAGAGCGGTCGGAATTCATTTGGTGGTGGCTACCCAAAGACCATCGGTTGAGGTGATTACCGGTTTAATTAAAGCCAATATTACTTCCCGAGTTACTTTTCAGGTTGCCTCACAGGTTGATTCCAGAACTGTGCTGGATATGGCTGGAGCAGAAAAACTTTTAGGCCTGGGAGACCTTCTCTTTGTTTCAGCTGAAATTTCAAAACCAGTAAGAATCCAGGGTGCTTATGTTTCGGAAAAAGAAGTGAAGAGAGTGGTAAATTATATAAATTCAAAGTGGCGCTTAGCGGCTGAGGAGGTGGAAAAGGCAAAATTAGAAAAAGTGATTTTAAAGAATGCGCTATCTGAGGACTTAGCCAAAGGTTTAGAAGTTCCGGAAACAGAAATTGAAAGTTTTTATGGAGGCGAAGATCCCTTATACGAAGAGGCGAAGCGCTTGGTTATTGAAGCCAAAAAGGCATCAGCCTCCTTTTTGCAGCGGAGACTGCGGATTGGCTATGCCCGGGCAGCCAGATTGATTGATATGATGGAAGATAGAGGGGTAGTAGGACCAGCCGATGGGGCTAAACCAAGGGAAGTCTACCTAGGCGAAATTCAAAATCCAAAATTCAAAATTCAAAATGAAGAAGATAACGATTGGAAAAAGGTATAAAAAGTTTTAAAATAAAAGTATGGAAAAGAAGAAACAACCCAAAATTGAAAAAAGTGATTTACAAGAAGCGGTAGAAGAAATTAAGCAGCGGTTTGGCGAAGGAGCAATAATGAAATTAAAAGAGGTGAGAGCGGCTGATGTCGATGTTATTCCAACTGGTTCTATTTCTTTGGATATGGCTTTAGGAGTGGGCGGAGTGCCAAGAGGTAGAGTAGTTGAAATCTATGGCCCGGAAGGCGGAGGAAAAACCACATTGGCACTTCATATTTTAGCTGAGGCCCAAAAACAAGGAGGGGTGGGAGCTTTTGTTGATGCTGAACACGCTTTAGATCCCGATTGGGCAAAGAGAATCGGAGTAGACATGGAAAACCTCTTAATTGCTCAACCAGACTCAGGAGAACAGGCCTTGCAGATTATTGAAACATTAGTTCGTTCAGGTGAGGTCGATGTTATCGTTGTCGATTCAGTGGCAGCCCTGGTTCCCCAGGCAGAAATTGCTGGAGAGATGGGCGAGTTTCAAATTGGCCTTCAGGCCCGTCTAATGTCGCAAGCCTTGCGGAAGCTTTCCGGAATTATTTCGAAAACCAAAACCATTGTCATTTTTTTAAATCAAACCAGAATGAAAATCGGAGTTTTATATGGTAATCCCGAAACAACCCCTGGCGGTTTGGCCCTAAAATTTTATGCCTCAGTCAGAATTGATTTAAGAAGAATAGCTCAGATAAAACACGGGGATGAGATTATCGGAAACAGAATCAAAGCCAAAATTGTCAAAAATAAAGTGGCCGCTCCCTTTAAAACTACTGAGTTTGATATTTATTATAATGAAGGAATTTCGAAATCTGCTGACCTTTTGAATACTGGATTAAAATTTGGGATAATAAAAAAAGCCGGGAGTTGGCTTCAATACGGAGAGAGAAAACTTGGCCAAGGGTTAGAAGCTGCTAAGACCTTTCTGAAAGAAAACCCCGAAACAGTAAAAGCAATCGAAGAAGAAATAAAAAAAATTTAAGTATTAGTATTACTTTTTAGTCGGTGCTAAAAACCCCAAGTGCCTTGCTCTTTTGATGGCTTTAGCTAGCATTCTTTGATGCCTGGAGCAGAGGCCTGTTTTATTTTTGCCTCTGATTTTCCCTAGCCCAGAAATAAATCTCTTCAAATATTCAGTATCTTTAAAATCAATCTCCTGTATATTTCTTTGACAAAAAAAACAAGGCATATTCAAAAAGGCAAATCTTTGACATCTATTGCATTTTCTTCTTCGATGACGGGGATTTCTTCTTGGGGTGGTGTCTCTTTTTCTGGCGGCGCCACCTTCCCAGCTGCTCTCGGGCCTAATTGCATTCTTTCAGCCACAATTTCGGTTCTTGATCTTTGATTACCAGAGGAATCCTGCCAAGATCTTGTCTGAAGTCTTCCCTCAATTAAGACTAAAGAACCTTTAGTTAAATACTGGGAAGCGATTTCTGCCAACCTTCGCCACAAAACTATATTATGGTATTCGGTTGATTTTTTGGTTTCACCAGTAGTTGGATCTTTGCCAATTCGATTAGTGGCTAATCCAAAACTGCAAACTGTTTGCCCCGTAGGGGTAGTTCTCACTTGAGGATCTCGGGTAAGACGACCAACGAGAAAAACTTTATTTAGATTCATTTTTATTCGCCTAAAATTTCTTCTAATTTTTTCTCAATTTCTTTCAATTCGACCTTTGGCTTCGCTAATTTTTTCGGTTTTATTGTCACTTCTTGAACTTTCTTGCCCGCCAAAATTTTGCCTGGCAAAACTTGGGCGGGTTTGCCTAAAATCAAGTAGCGAAGAATGTTTGACTCCGATTTTAATCTTTTATGAAGAAAAACCAATTTTTCAGGCGGCAGCTGAAAACTCAAGGAAGCTAAAAAAGCAGAAGTATTTTTCTTAATTGAGTAAGCCAGGGACTTTTTAATTGTCCTTGATATCTCATTTAAAATCCCTCCAATTTCTTGGATTTGAGAAACAATTTTTTCTTGCAAAGCTTTTATTTCCTCTTCGGCAAGATTAGGTGGTATCAAATATGTTAATTCGTAAAGTCTCATATCTTAAATTCTATCACATCGCCATCTTGGACTATGTAATCTCGGCCAACTATTTTGAGCGAACCTGACTCTCTCGCTTCTTTCCAGTTTCCAGTTTCCAATAATTTTTGCCAAGAAATTACCTCAGCTCTAATAAATTTTTCTTTGAAATCAGAATGGACTACTCCTCCGGCTTCCGGTGCCCTGAGCCCTCTTTTTAATGTCCAAGCCCGAGTTTCTTTTCCACCGGCTACAGTATAAAAAGTAATTAAATCAAGAATATTGTAACAAGCAAGAATTAGTTGGTCAAGTTGTGATTCAAAGCCCAAGTCTTTTGTTTCATTCTGAGAAAGCTCCGAAAGTTCCACCTCATCCTTCAAATTCATCCCCAAATAACCAACACCCGAGGTTGGATATTTTTTATCGTCGGTATTTAAGAGATATAAAATTGGTTTTTGGGTCAAAAACTGGTATTCTTTAATTTCTAATCTTTCTTCATCATTTAAATTAATTTCAGAAATTAATTTTCCCTGAGAAACCCAATCTCTGACTTTTTTAAATAACTCTTCTTTCTTCAAGGCTTTTTTGTCTTTTGACTTCACTTCTTTTCCAGCTTTGGAGAGCAGGCCCTCCAAAGTTTCTAAATCCTTCATCAAAAGTTCAACTTTGACTATTTCAATGTCTCTTTCTGGGTCAATGGGACCAGCCACATGTTCAACCTTAGGATCCTCAAAGGCTCTCACTACTTCTGAAATGGCATCACAATTTCTAATATGAGCCAAAAATTGGTTCCCCAAACCTTCGCCTTTGTGAGCTCCTTTAACTAATCCAGCAATGTCAATAAATTCAATAACAGTGGGAGTAACTTTTTGAGGTTTAATAATTTCAGAAATCCTCGCCAATCTTTCATCAGGAACGCTAACCACTCCAACATTAGGATGGATGGTGGTAAAAGGATAAGCAGCAATATCAACCGGTATTTTCGTCAAGGCCTTAAATAAAGTGGATTTCCCCACATTGGGCAAACCCACAATACCCACTGAAAATGACATATAAATTATGTTATAATAAAAAAATATGAAAATCAACCCTAATTTTAAAAAGGTTGCTTTGCAGGCTGTAAAGGCAGCGGGAAAGATAGTAGAAAAAAATTTTTTAAAAAATCATAGGGTTCGTTTCAAAAAAGACTTAAGTTTAGTTACCGATGTTGATTTAGAAGCAGAAAAAATAATTAGAACAATTATTAAAAAAAATTTCCCATCTCATAGCATTGTAAGTGAAGAAAGTGGAGGAGAATTTGGTAAAGATTTTACCTGGGTAGTAGATCCACTTGATGGTACAACGAATTATGTTTTAGGATTTCCTTTTTTCTCTGTAGCTCTGGCTCTCGTGAAGGGCGAAGAACCACTTTTGGGTGTGGTGTTTAATCCTATAAGTGGAGAATTGTATGTGGCAGAAAAGGGAGGGGGTGCTTATTTAAATAAAAAAATAATTAAAACGAAAGCAAGCGATAATATTTCGAAACACTTTTTAATTTTTAATAAAGGAAAAGATTTAATTGGCGGGCTTAAGGTTTTAATGAAAATTGCTCCCCAACTAGAAAGAGTTCGCATCTGGGGTAGTGGTCATTTGGAGATTTGTCAAGTAGCGAGAGGAAGAGTCGAGGGATACGTGACCGCAAAACCCGCTTGTCACGATACAATCGCCAGCGTTTTAATTGCCAAAGAGGCAGGAGCCGAGGCCACAGATTTTAATGGTAATCAATTCACCATCCATTCTGAAAACCTGATCGTCGCTAGAAAAAAAATTCATAATCAGCTTTTAAAACTGATTAAAATAAAATAAACACTATGGAAATTTTTCGTGCCTACGACATAAGGGGGGAGTATCCCAAAGATATTAACGATGATATTTGCTATAAAATCGCCAGGATTCTGGTGCGGACTTTTAATGCTAAAAATGTGGTTATTGGTAGAGATGTCAGTTTGGCTACGCCAAAAATCTATAAATCATTAATCAAAGGGGCGCTTGATCAAGGAGCGGACATTATTGATATTGGTATCGCCGGAACCGATGTAGTTTATTTTGCTGCCGGCCATTACAAATTTAATATTGGCTTAGAAGTCACTGCTTCCCATTCAGCTGGTTACTTAAGCGGAATAAAAATTTTAGGACCCGGAGCCACTCCCTTTGGGAAAGGAATGGGTATGGAGAAATTGAAAGAAGACTTTTTAAATTACCGAGAAGTTAAACCAGAAAAAAAAGGAAAATTAATAAAAAAAGATGTTTGGAAAGATTTTATTACCCAGGTTTTAGAGTTTGTTGACGCGAGCAAAATTAAACCTTTAAAAGTTGTCAGTGACGCCTCAAATGCTGTAGGTGTTTTAGAAATTGATAATTTAGAAAAACACCTACCCCAAATAGAATTTATCAAGCTTAATTGGAAATTAGATGGTCGTTATCCTGGCCATCAGCCAAACCCTTTTTTAAAAGAAAATCGCCAACAATTGGTGGCGAAAGTAAAAAAAGTCAAAGCCGATTTAGGAATAGCTTTTGATGGCGATGCCGACAGAGTATATTTTGTCGACGAAAACGGCGATTATATTTTCGGTGTTTATATTAATGCCTTAATTGCTGAGAAAACGTGTAGGGCTAATCCGGGAGGAGTGGTTTTGTATGATGTCCGAGCTACCCGTTATATTAAAATGAAAATTCTTGAAGCTGGCGGAATCCCTAAAATGGAGTTAGTCGGCCATGTTTTCTTTAAGAATCGAATGAGAAAAGAAAATGCTATTTTTGGTGGCGAAGCCTCAGGTCATATATATTATAATTTTGGAGATTACATGGTGGAAAATAGCTTAATTGCTTTTTGCCAGATTCTTCAAATAATTTCTGAAAGTGGGAAAAGCTTAAGCGAATTAACTAGAGAAGCTCGGATTAATTATCCAGTCAGCGGTGAATACAATTTTATTTTGCCGGGTTTTGCTGAGACAGATGATTTAACCCCCGAAGCGATAGCTGTGATGAATAAAATTTTAGCCAAGGTCAGAGAAAAATATTCTGACGGAGAAATTTCTGATTTCGATACTTTGACTATTTATTACCCCGACTGGAATTTTAATCTCCGGCCATCAGCTAATGATCCCGTATTGCGCTTTACTGCCGAAGCAACCAGCAACGAATTACTTTTGAGAAAACAAAAAGAAGTTTTTGAATTACTAAAAGCCGAAGGCTGCCAATATCTCAATGACAGCGGAGTAGAATTATTATATTAGACCCATTTTTTTCTTGACCTCTTGCAAGGTGGATTGGGCGATAATTTGGGCTCTTTTTCTACCTTGTTCTAAAATTTCTTTGACATAAACTTCTCTGGAGAGAAGTTCTTTTCTTTTCCGGCGCAATGGCTCCAAAGAGTTAATGAGTAATTCAGTTAAAGATTTTTTAAATTTCTCATAACCTCCTCCTTTAAATTTTTTCTCTAATTCCCTAATTGATTTTCCAGAGAAAAGCGAGAATATAGTTAAGAGATTAGATATTCCCGGCTTTTTTTCTGAGTCATAAATTATTGTTTTACCAGGGTCAGTTACGGCAGCCATTATTTTCTTTTGGATAATTTCAGGCTCATCAAACAATTCAATGCATCCTTGTGGGTCATCGGTTTTTGACATTTTCTTTTTTGGATTTTGCAGGGACATAATTTTTTCTCCAGTTTTAGGCAATAAAACCTTCGGTTCTTTAAAAACTGGGTGGTGGGCGGGTGGCGTCCCAAATTTTTTGTTAAAGCGACGGGCAATTTCTCGAGTTAGTTCAACGTGTTGCTGTTGATCCCGGCCAACCGGGACCAAATCGGTTTGATAAAGCAAAATGTCAGCTGCCATCAAAAGGGGATAGTTTAAGAGTCCGGCATTAACGTATTCTGGATGTTTTTTTGCTTTTTCTTTAAACTGGGTCATTCTTTGAAGTTCGCCTAGAGGAGTAATGGTTCCCAAAAGCCAAGATAGTTCAGCATGTTCTTTTACCTGGGACTGAACAAAAAAGATACATTTTTCCGGGTCAAGACCGGAAGCTAAATAAGCAATAGCCAGCTCCGTAATATTTTTTTGCAATTTTTCAGCTTTATAAGGAGTGGTTATGGCATGCAAGTCGACAATACAAAAAATACACTCAGCTTTTTCCTGGAGTTCAATCCATTGTCTAATTGCTCCCAAATAATTTCCAATATGTAATTCTCCTGTTGGTCTGATGCCGCTAAAAACTCGCATATTTTATACTTCGATGATTACGGGAAGAATCATTGGCCGTCTTTGGGTTTTTGAAAAGAGAAATTGGCCTAATTTATTCCTTATTTCATCTTTAATATAGCTCCAATTGACCGCTCCCCCTGTGCCAGCTGCCCGATTAACTATTCCGATTACCTTTTTCCGAGTCTCCCTGAGTAATTCCTTTGATTCTCTGAGATAAACAAACCCTCTTGATATTATATCAGGAGAACCCTTCACCTGACCAGTCTTTCTATCAACCACAGCCACAATGACAAACATTCCATCTCTGGCTAACATCTGTCGGTCTCTGAGTACCACCTCACCAACATCGCCAATTCCCAAACCATCAACCATGACATAATTTGAGGGGGCGGTTTCTTTTTCAAGATAGATTCTTTTTTGGTTTAAATTAACGATTTTTCCATTTTCAGCAACAACAATATTTTTTTCCGGGATACCTGCTTCTTTAGCTAATTCTGAATGAGCCACTAACATCGAATACTGGCCGTGGATGGGCAAGAAAAACTTTGGCTTCATAATCCCAATCATTTCTTTCAATTCTTCCTTTTGGGCATGGCCTCCAGCATGAATATCCATCATTTTATAATGGAAAACTTTCGCTCCTTGGCGCAAAATATCGTCTTTTAACATCTGAACCGTTCTTTCATTTCCCGGAATAACCGAAGAAGAAAGGATAACCGAATCTCCTTTCTTTAGGCGAATGAAAGGATGCTCTTTAATGGCAACCCTCATTAGAATCGCCGAACCTTCTCCCTGAGCGCCGGTACATAAAATGGTGATTTTTGAATCGGGATAATTTAAAACCTCTTTTCCTTTAATTAAGGTGCCCTTTTTTGACTTGATATAACCTAAAATTTTTGAAATCTCAACGTTAGTTTTCATTGAATAGCCTTCGAGGGAAACCTTCCTGCCATATTTCTCTGACAAAGAGATAATCTGCTGGATTCTGTTAATTAAAGAAGCAAAGGTGGCGGCAATAATTCTACCCGGGGCTTTTTTGAAAATTTCATCCAGATTTTTTTCAATTGTTTTTTCAGAAAGGGAATGACCGTCTTCTTCGGCTCCGGTAGAATCTGAAAGCAAAAGCAAAATTTTTCTTTTAGCTAAAGAATACAGTTTTTGAAAGTCAGTTGGTAAATCATTGACCGGATGAGAGTCAAATTTGAAATCAGAAGTGTGTAAGATGTCGCCTACTGGAGTCTCAATCAACAGGCCTAAATTGTCGGGAATGTTATGGTTTTGGCGGAAAAATTCAATTCTAAAAGGACCTAGCCTAATTTTTGAACCGCTTTTAACTTCAGTGATGTCTAACCTGGGCAGGTTCGAAAAATCTCCCTGTCTTTTTAAAATTATTCCTCGGGTTAGAGGGGAGGCAAAGATTTCTAAATTTGGGTGCCAAATCTTTTCAATCAAATAGGGGATAGCGCCAATATGGTCATAATGACCGTGAGTAAAGACAACTCCTAAAATATTTTTTTCCTTTCCTTTAAGAAAACTGGTATTTGGCACAATATAATCAATTCCTGGCATATCTTCTTCAGGCAGACGAAATCCCATATCAATAACTAAAATCGCCTTTTGATATTCAAGGAGCATCATATTCCTACCAACCTCACCCAGTCCACCTAAAGGAATGATCCGTAAATTAGTAATTTTTTTCATAAGTGGTGCGGACGGAGAGACTTGAACTCTCACGGGCTTTCGCCCCTTGGCTTCTGAAACCAAGGTGTCTACCGGTTCCACCACGTCCGCCTATTTTGGACTTTTTCGGCCGTATTTATCTTCAATTCTTATTTCGTCATTCTCCTTAACTTTCCCAGTGGAAATCTCTAAAACTTTTGAATTTTTTATTCCTTCTATTTGATGTAAGAATTTTCTGGGGACAAAAGTATACTCGCCCTCTTTTAAAATTTTCTTTTTTAACGATTTTAAATCTTTCCCGATAGTTACCTTTATCTTTCCAGAAATTAAATACCAAAATTCCCTTCTCAATTTATGGAATTGTAAAGACAAACTTTCTCCTTTTTTAATTTGGAGAATTTTTACCGTACAAGGTTTATTGTCAATAAACTTAATAAACCCGCCCCAAGGGCGACGAAAATCCTTTTCTAATCTTATTTCTTGAGTCACTTTTTAAAAACACCGGCTTTTTTAATGAGAACTTTGTTTTTAGAGACCCAATTATAAAGTTTTTTTACTCCTTCCTCTGGAGAAGCTAATGGCTGCCAGCCAAAGTCTTTTTTTGCTTTGGAAATATCGGAAATATAAATCTTTTGGTCACCCGGCCGCCAGGGACCAAATTTGTAGCTGAATTTCTTACCAGAAAGTTTCTCCAAAATTTCAAATAATTCCCAGATAGAAAGAGAAAAATTGGGGCCGCCACCAATATTATAGGCTTTACCGCGAGTTTTCTTAATATTTTTGAAAGCTAAATCAAAAGCTCGTAACAAATCATCAATATACAAGACATCTCTGACTTGTTTACCGTCACCGAAAATCGTAACAGGTTTATCAAAAAGCAAAGCATTACAAAACCAGGCTAACCATCCCTGCTCTTCGATTCCAAACTGATGAGGACCATAAATCCCGGATTGCCGAAAAACAACTGTATTTAAACCATAAATTCGGGCGTAGTCAATGGTGTATTGGTCCCCGGTTCCCTTTGAACACCCGTAGGGGCCGCAAAAATCAAGAGGATAATTTTCAGAAATCCCTCTTATGTTTTTGTAGTCATACCTTTCCTTTTTTTCTACTACCGGAATATCAAGCATCTCTCCATAAACTTTATTTGTATTTCCTGAAAAGACAAATTTTCCATTTCTTTCTACAAGAAAGTTTTCGTTATCTTTAACTTTTAAACACCAAACAATGCCATTATAGTTAATCCAAGAGGTGTTTTTCCTGAAAGCTAGTCGCGGAGTTCTCGAAATATTAAAATCATAATAATCTCCCTCAATTTTTCTTCCGTCAATATTTCCTTGAGCATGCCCTTCCCGAAGAGATAAATCATAGCTTAATTTTGTGCATAACTCTATAAAATCTCTAACTAGGGATTTAGAGGTCGTTCGAAACGCAACTTTTCCGTCCCCATCACTATCAAGAAGGCCTTGAAATAAATATTGAAGATATTTAGGAGAATATTCCAACATCCACGCAGGGATTCTTTTTTCTTTTGCATCGTGGCCACACTGACTAAAAATATTAAAAAGAATTTTTGAGGTAAAGTAAATCCTTGATTGTCCATTGTGTTCATTTTTATAAGCATGATAACTTATACCACTACTTTTTAAAACATCTTCCACTTTTTCTCGGCACTTATCATTTTCAGGGATATCAAAGAAAATACCGTAACCAAAAGAAATCACTTCTTCCTTAGCTCCTATTTTACCCCCTATTTCTTCGGTTGACATAAATCTTCCAGTAGAGGAGTTTCTTGCCATCTCAATGTATTCTACTTTACTCAATCCGGTTCTGGTAGGATATTTTTTTACTACTAAATTTAAAGAGCCATCTCCAATATAAATACCCATTAAGTAAAAGAGATCTTCTGTCCTCATAACTGATAAGAGGTTTTTTCTATTCCAAATGAGATCTGGATTACCTGCTTTTTCAATAAGATTGATATATTCTTCGTTTTTTCCCCGCCATTTTCCTTTAGGTAGGAAGAATTGAAACCTCTTTGCCATTTCGCTGGCGGGTTTGAAAGAGAAATTAGTGGGGCGATTATCGTTATCATGTTGATATAATATTCGATGGTTGGGAGTTACAAAAAATTCATATCTTTTCCCTTTAAAATAAAGCATTGGTCCTCGGTAGTGTTGAATTATTACTTCCTCAACTGGTTTTATTTCGATATTTCCAGTTTTAGGATTAATAGATAGAACTTTATCTCTCTCTTTAATTTCATTGTGTTTTTTTATTCCATCAATAGTGACTGCCTTAGTTTTTTCATCAAAACAAGATGAATAAAGTATTGTAGCTTTAGGGCTACTCTTTCTAAGGGCTTCCAAAACATTAAAAGTCCCCAAAGCATTGATTTCAAAGTCTTCCCGGGGATTGGTTACCGAAGTTACCATTGTCGTTTGCGCAGCCAGGTGGGCGACTAAATCTGGTTTATATTTTTTAAAAGTTTCTAATAATTTTTTCTCGTCTCTGATATCTCCTTTGACAAAAACCAAATTCCCCCCTTGTTTTTTTAGCCATTTTAAATTTTCTTTGGCGCCAGCCCGCGAAAGGTTGTCAA